>JADYYZ010000332.1 GCA_020853405.1 Acetobacteraceae bacterium | reverse complement strand
GGCTCTGGTCGAACTCGGCCGCCTTGTTGAAGTCGTTCAGCAGCTGGCGCTTGGTGATGTTCAGCACCTTGATCTTCAGCATCGGCCCGGTTTCGGAATTCATCACCAGGTGATGCAGGCCCCGCCAGGATCCTTCCAGCGACAGGAACTTCGGGTGGTGCATGATCGCCGCCAGCTGCTTGCTCATCTTGGCGTCGATCGCTGCCATCGCCTTCTTCAGGGTGACGTTCAGCGACTTGCTGAACACCACCGTGCCGGCCATCGCCTGGTCGGTCAGCGTCTTCAGAAGGTCCTTGGCGTATTCGGGTTCGGTCTGCTTGGTCGCGCCGATCGCGGCATCGAGCAGGCTGACGCCCTCCATGGCCTCGGCGGGGGCGCCGCCGGCGGCCTGGGTCTGTGCTTCTGCCATCGGATCAGCCCTCCTTCGCCTTGATCTCGTCGGCGAGTTTCTTCAGCGCCGCCTCGTCGCCGAGAATCTTCTCCAGCATCTGTTCGAGGTCCTCGCTGCGGTCGGCCTTGGCCAGCAGGTCGCGCAGCTTGTTGCGTGCTTCCATCAGGTTCTTCAGCGCCGGCACCTGCTCGACCACCTTTGCCGGCTCGAAATCGTCCATGCTGTTGAACTTCAGGTTCACGCCCATCTCGCCGCCTTCCTCGGTCAGCGTGTTCTCGACCTTCAGGTTCAGGCCGGGCGCCATGCGTTCCATGATGCGGTTGAAGTTGTCGCGGTCGATCTGCACGAACTTGCGATCGCGCAGCTCGGGCAGTTTCTGGGTCGGGTCGCCCGAGAAATCGCCGATCACGCCGGCGACGAACGGCAGCTCCTTCTCGATGGTCGCGCCTTCGGTCTCGACCTCGTACTTGATGTGCACGCGCGGCTTGCGCACGCGGTCCAGCTTGTCCTGTACCGATGCCATCGTGTGTGGCCTCCTCTATCGGTCTGGTCAGGGTCCTGGGCGAGCCGGGGAGCGTCCCGCACCCTGGGGGTCGTTACTAAGGTAAATCATAAGCACGGCTTGGCGGCGAGCGCATCCCCTGATTGCACCCGCGGCACGCCAGCGCGGCCGCCCGCCAACCCCCACCAGTCGATTCCCACCGATTCCAGGCACGCCACCGCGCCGCCGCCGCGCCCGCTCACTCGCTTGCCGGGGGTTCGGGCGGCTTGATGCCGGCGGCGGTCAGCAGCCGGTTGCGCGTCTCCAGGTCGCCCAGCAGTTCCGCCAGCAGCTCCGGCAGCGGCAGGCGGCCGCGCCGCACCGCTTCCTCCAGCGTATAGGAAAGCGGGCTGTGCGGCTCGCGGTCGCGGAAGAACTTCGCCACCGCCAGCAGCATCGCGAAGGCCTGCTCGCGCGTCTCGAAACTGCCGGGGCGGGCGCTGCCGGCACGGCCGCCTGCCGCCGCACCGGCACCGGCTTCCTCGCCGGCGCCCTCGGTGCCCTCGCCCGCTTGCGCATCGACGACCGGCTCCTCGGCCAGCGGCCCGGCGATGCGGCGCACCATCTCGCCGATCGCGTCCAGCGTATCGCGCAGCTGCGAGGTGGGCGGCATGTTGGCGCTGCCCATCTTCTCGCGCAACGCCTCGGTCAGGTCCATCACCGCCTGGCGCGCCTCGGCGAGATCGGACAGCAGCACCGGATAGAATTTCCGGTCCGCCTCGCGCGCGTTGGATTCGATCTCGGTCAGGTCGTTCTTCTTCAGCGCCGCGTCGGCCTGCCAGTAGGCGAACGGCCCCGGGTGGATGTTCGGCGTGATCGGCACGCTGCGCATCGGCGCGAGCAGCGTGCCGTCGCTGCCGACCCCATTCAGCGAGGCGATCGGCTGGCCCTTCGCGGTCGGATCGTCCTCGTCCCTGATCGAATGGAGCCCGTCCCAGTGCTCGGCGACCAGGCCGAGCGCGACCTTCAGCCCGTCGCGCATGCCGGCGAAGCCGTGCGCGCGGATCAGCGATTCGATCAGCCAGGCAGCGAGTTCGAGGTCCTTGCTGGTGCCGGCCAGCAGCTTCTGGCACTCCTCGCCCAGCTCCTGCCACAGCATGCCGGCGCGCGATGCCGCCGCCCCCTGCTCCGCGGGGTCGCCGGTCTCGGCGGTCTTCTGCGCCTCGCGCGCTTCGGCGCGGATGTCGCGCAGGCGATAATAATCGGCGCCGTCATCGGTTTCGCGAAGATCGGCGCCGGTCGGTGCGTCGTCCGAGACCGGCGCCAGCAGCGGCGCGATCTCCAGAACCGGGGGAGAGGCCATGAAGCGGCGCGGCCGGCGTCAGGAACCGATCACCGTGACCTGGACGCGCCGGTTGCGTGCGTCGAACGGGTCGGCCGGGATCAGCGGGCGGGTCCGGCCATAGGCGCGCGCTTCCAGCCGGTCGGGCGAGATGCCGTGGCGCTGCACCAGATAGTCGACCGCGACCGCGGCGCGGCGCTCCGACAGTTCCTGGTTGAGCTCGTCGCCGCCGCGGGCATCGGTATGGCCCTCGATCGCGAAGCGGTCGTTCGGGTTGGCCTTGATCACCGCCGCCAGCTCGTCGAGCTGCTGGCGGGCGGCAGCGGTCAGGGTGGCGCTGTTGAGCTCGAACAGCACGGTCAGCGCCACCGACCGCCCGACCTGGGCACGCGGCGCCGGCTGCGGCACGGAGGCCACCGCGCCCCCGCTGGCAGGCGCCGAGGCGGCACCAGGTGCCGAGGCGGCACCGGATGCCGAGGCGGTCGCCGCTCGATCCTGCTGCGGCACTGCCTGGTTGGGATTCTGGATCACCAGCCGCCCGCGCGTGCCCTCGGCGGTGCCGCTCGCGCCCGGCCGCCCGCCGCATTCCGGCGGCAGCGGGCCGCCGAGTTCGCGGGCGATGTCGCAGCGCCCGACCCGCCGCCCGGTCAGGTCCGACACGCCCTGGGCCGATACGAGCTCAGGCACCAGCAGCAGCGCAACCGCGCCGCCAATGGCAAGAACACGAGAGCCGGTCATGGCGAATGTCCTGTTCTGGCGGCAGAGGCTGCCGCGATCCCACTGGTTCATTCTAGCAACTCTGTCACACCACCCGCAACAACGCCACCGGCGGTTGCGGTGCGGCGATCAGCGCGGCGCCGCCGTCCCGGCGAACACGCAGGGCGCCCAGTAGAACGGGTGTGCCCAGCGATCCGGCACCTCGCCGCGCCCGGCATCATTGACCATCTCGAGCTGCTGGGCGCGCAGCGCCGCCGCCCCGGACTGGCCGGCGGCCACCGCCAGCACGGTATTCAGCATCATCAGCGCGGTGCTCTCGTCGGCCACCGACCAGTGGGTGGCGATCAGGGCACGGGTGCCGGCGAAGAAGAACGCGCGCGCGAGCCCCGAGAACGCCTCGCCCGCCGACTTGCCGTCGGGCCCTGCGGTGTTGCACGCCGACAGCACCACGAGGTCGGCGTTCAGCCGCAGCCCGACCACGTCCTCCGCGGTGATCAGCGCACCGCGCGCATCGCCCGACGGCGGCGCCGAGGCCACGATCGCGGGCTGGTTCAGGCAGGCGATCTCGGTCGGCAGCAGCGCGTGCGCGGCGAAGTGCACGATGCGGAACTGATCGAGATGGCCGCGCAGCACGGCCTCGCGGTTGAAGGCCGGCCCGAGATGGACCGCGCCCTCGGCGTTGAGACGGCGTCCGGCGAGCCGTACCTCCGGCCCCGACAGCGGCAGCGGGCCAAGCGCCGCCACCGCGTCGGCATCGCGCGCGCAGGAAGCGCCGGGCAGCGACCGGCGGATCGCCTCGCGCGAGGGCGGCGTGAAGGCGCCGAAGCCGGTGTAGGGGTTCGGCGCGTTGGAAGCGCGCGCGTTGCGCCTGAGCGTCAGGAAGGATTGTGGCGAGGGCACGTAGGCAAGCGCCATGTCGCGCAGCAGCCAGGCGGCGTCGCGATAGGCGGCGCTGCCGGTGCCGCTGGCCGGGCGGCTGATCAGGGCAGCGAACGGCAGGCTGGCCAGCGGGCCGCCGGCGGCAATGGTCAGGCTGTTCACCCCGGCCAGCGCCTGCGCGCCGGGACCCAGCAGCGCCTGGTACAGCGCGTAGGCGGCGGCAAGGTCGTACTCGGGAACCCGGCCATCAGCCCCCGGCACCAGGCTGCGACGCAAGCCCGCCACCCGCGCTTCCGCATCGCGCATCGACAGCGGCACCCGCCAGGCGGTCGCGCCGCCGCCGTCGGCCCTGGCACGCAGCAGCACCGCGTGCCCGTGCGTCGGGCCGAGCGCGATCGCCAGCAGGGCCTCGCCCTTGCCGAGGCTCGCCGCCACGTCCGCTGCCTCGGCGGTCGCGGAGGCCACGAGTTGCGTATAGTTGGGCAGCGCGCTTTGTACCGCTGCCTCGGCCTCGCCGCGGGAACGTTCGAGCCCGGCGATCTCGGCGTCGATCCTGGCCAGCGCCTCGGCGTTGGCGCCGGCGGTCTGGGCGGCATCGCGGCGGATGTACAGCTCCGACAGTTTCGCGCTGGCATCCTGCAGGTCGCGCACCCGCTGGTTGCCCGCCCCCAGCCGCACCGCTGCCTGCGCGATGAAGGTGCTGGTCGACCCGCCGGCCATCAGCTGCATCGCCTCGAACAGCTCGGCCGCGAGCGCCTGGTTCGCCGATGGGTTGCGCCGGGCCGCCTCGCCGATCGCATCGAGATAGGCGAACACCATGTCGGTGCCGGCGCTGGCACGCCGGGCACGCAGGATCGCCGCCCCGTCGCGGAAACGGGCCAGCGCATCGGCGTTGTCGTCGGTCGCGTCCAGGAAGGCGCCGGTGTCGAGCAGGCTGCGCGCGGTCGGGGTCTTGTCGCCGATCGCCTCGCGCAGGCCGCGGCTGGCGGCACCGGCCTCGGCCGCGGCCACCGCGAAGCGCTCGTCGCAGGCGTCGGCGCGGGCAGCGACGCGGCGCGCCCGCCAGCGCGCGCCGGCCGGATCGATGCCGCTTGCCCCCTGCAGCGCTTCCGCCCGCATCGCCCAGCTGCGCGCGGTCATGCAGTCGCCGTCGCGCTGGAACACGAGCGCGCGCACCCGCCAGACATCCGCCAGCCCATAGGCGGCGAGCTGCACGTTGGGGTCGAGGCTCGCCGCCACTTCGGAAAGGTTGCCGCGGCTGCGCGGGTCGCTGCCGCGCACGGTACGCACCGAGGTCGGCGCGCGTGCCGGCCGCGCCGCTCCGGCCGCCAATGCTGCAAGCCGCGGCTCGGCCTTGAGATAATCGGCCTCGGCGGCGGCCAGTTCGGCCATCGCCTTCCCGGTGTCGCGCCGGTTGGCGTAGTGCGCCGCCCGGTAATGCTCGATGCGCGCGCGCAGCATCGGGTCCGACACCCGCGGCCCCAGCCGCTCGGCGCGCTCGAACAACCCTTCCGCCTCGTCGTAGCGCCCCTGGTTGCTGATCTGCAGCGCGAGATGGATCAGCGCATCGACCTGTTCCGGGTTGTCGGCGCCGAACAGCCGCTGGTGCAGCGCCAGCGCGTCGCGAAAGGCGTCCTCGGCGGCGACGTAGTTCTCCTCGATGTTGTTGTGCGCGCCGACACGCATCAGGTTCTGGTAGCGCTGGATGTCGCCGGTGCCGAAATTGCCGCGCGAGGCAAGCGCCAGCAGGGCGGTGCGGTCGGTGCTGCCGCCGGCGGCGGCGCCGCGCCCCGACAGCGCCGAGATCGTCGCTTCCATCGCGGGCAGGCTGGGTGCCACGCCATCGGCGAACCAGGTATGCCCGCCGACCGAGGCCGCAAGCGCCAGGTGCGGCACGCCGCCGTTGCGGCGCCGGCACTGCATCGCCACCGCTTCGACATCGCCCAGGATCCGGGTCGGCTGCGGCGCCTCGCACACCGCGCGCCCGTTCAGTTCCTCGCGCCAGCTGCCTGCCGAGACCGCCTGCATCAGCGCGGCACTGCCCGACACCGGCGGCCCGACCGCGACCCGCGCCGACGGATCGCGCCAGGCGCCGCAGATGATCTCGTAGTTCGGACCGGCCTGGCGCCAGGCGCACTCCTCGCCGCCGGTGGTCTGCCCCGCAGCGCCCGCGGCCTCGCCCGTCGACTCCGGCGTGGACCCCGTGCCGCAGCCGCCCAGCAGCAGCATGCCGGCCGCCCCGAGAACGATGCGCCACCTGGCCACGGCGCTCACCGCTGCACCCGCGTCGGCCGGCCGACCGCGATGCGGCGCTCGTCCTCGTAGTCCTCGGTGTCCTCGGCGCCGAGATTGATGAAGGTCAGCGTGCTCTCGTCGATGCGCGGCGGCAGCGTGCCGGCCTGCAGATCCTCGGGGAAGCGCGGTAGGTTCGGCGTGGTCTGCGGCAGCACCACGCAGGTCACCGTGCCGATCGGGCAGTTGTTCACGCGCAGCTGGTCGCTGGGGCTGATCGAGACGCCGGACTGCGTCGCTGCGACCTGCCCGCCCTGCCCGGCCACCGTGACGTTCTGGAAGTCGATGCGGGTCGAGCCGATCGGGTTCGGCGCATAGACCGCGAGCCCCTGCACGTTCAGCCGGTTGGTGCCGTTGGTTGCGGTGCCGCCGTTCAGCATCAGGTACAGCGAGGTGCCGTTCATCACCTGGGTGCCCAATGTCAGGCCGGCATTGATGTTGGCGCCGAGGCGGATCGGGATCGGCACGTTGGGCGGCGGGCCGGCACTGCCCGCGAAGGTGGGAAGCACCAGCAGGTCGGGGCTGTTCGGCACCTGCCGGCCGGTGACATCCAGCATCACCACCTGTGCATCGCCGACCCCGCCGGCGCCGCGCAGCACGTTGTCGGCGAGCACGATGCTACCGGCGCCGGTGCCGAGCGTGAGCTGGATGCGCGGCGCGCCGACCACGGCGTTGACTGAAAGCGTGCGGGTGGCACTCGGCTGCGTCGGGTCGGCCACCAGGATGCGCACCGCGCTGTCGGCGGTCACACCCGCCTGGGGGGCGCCGCCGTTCACCGTGGCATCGCCCGAAATGGTGCCGATGGTGAGCGAGTTGCGCGTGCTGAGGTTCACGCTGCTGCCGCGGCCGGCGAAGGTGGTGAACTGGTTCGATGTGCTCTGCGACAGATCGACCGCGCCGCCGCCGATCGCAAGCAGGCTCGCCGCCGTGATCGTGCTGGCCGGAAGCTGCACCAGCGCCCCGCCTGCCTGCAGCCGCACCACCCTGCCCGGGGCGCTGAGATTGCCGTTGACCCGCAGCCCAAGCCCGGCGCGCAGGCTGAGGTCGCCGACGCTCGCGACATTGCCGACGCCGAGCTCGCTCGCATCGCGATAGGCGAACAGGCCGCCTGATGCGCCGGAGAGGGTCGCGACATCGTTGCCGGCATCGCTCAGGGTCACGCTGCCTGCCGGCGCGTTCACCACCAGGGCCGTGCCCGACAACGGCGCGGTCTGGGTGATGCTGCCGGCATTGGCGCGCAGATCGAGCCGGTCGGCGGCCTGGATGCCGGCGACCGCGAAGCCTTCGGAATTGACGAAGGTGAAGTCGTTGCCCGCGCCCAGGGTCCTGCCGGCGAGCGTGCCGACGCGATTGCCCGCATCGCCCAGCGTGACCGCCCCGGCCAGCGCCTCGGCTGTGAGATCGATCGCCCGGATCGGTGCGGACTGGGCGATGCTGCCGGTTTCGGCCCGCAGCGTCACGGCCGCGCCCGAGACCCCCGCGACATCGAAGCCCGTACCGCCGACATAGATGAAGCGGGAGCCGAACCCGGCGGCGCTGCCGCTGACCGCGCTGACCGCATTGGCGGAATTGTCCAGCACCACGTCGCCCGACGCGGCGACTGCATCCAGGCGCGCTGCCTCGATGCGTGCGGCTGCGCCGGCAGCCTGCGTGATCGAGCCGGACGCCGTGCTGAGCGCAACCCGGTTGCCCGCACTGATGCCGGCGACCTGGAAGGGGCTGTCGCCAGTGTAGGTGAAGTCGGTGCCGGCGGCACCCGCCAGGCGCGCGGCGGCGTTGGTCGCATTGTCGAGCGTGACGCTGCCAGCGTTCGCGGTGGCGGTGAGGCCGGCCGCGCTGATCCGCCCGCCCAGGCCCGCGGCCTGTGTGATCGAACCGGTGGCGGCGGTCAGCGTCACGTCGCCATCTGCGCCGATGCCGGCGACCTGGAAGCCGTTGGCATCGACATAGTTGAAGGCGCCGCCGGCGCCGATCGCGCTGCCGGTCAGGGTGGCGACATCGTTGCCGGTGTCGGTCAGCACCACCCCGCCACCGGCGCCATCGGCCCGTGCCTCCAGCGCGGTGGCACGGATCGCGCCGCCCACCTGCTGGGTGATGGTGCCGGCTTGCGCCCCCAGCGCGACCGTGCCGCCGGCGGTGATGCCCGTCACCTCGAACCCGCCGAGGTTGATGAAGCGGAAGTCGATGCCCGCCGCGCCGCCAAGGCCGCCGGTGATGCTGTTGGCGCCATCGGTCAGCAGTACCGCGCCCGCGCCGCCATTCGCCACCAGCGAGCCGGCGGAGATCGCCGCAGTCTGGTCGATGCCGATGCCGGAGAGCACGACACTCTGGCCCGTCGCGTCGAGCAGGCCGTTGATCGACAGCAGCCCGCCCGCGCTCAGCGCCACCGCGCCCGTGCTGCTGATCGGCCCCGTCGCCAGCGCGTCGATGTC
>JADYYZ010000331.1 GCA_020853405.1 Acetobacteraceae bacterium | reverse complement strand
GCGTCGGCGCGGCGATCCTGCTGATCACGCACGATCTTGGCGTGGTCGCGGAAATGGCCGAGCGGGTGGTGGTGATGTATGCCGGCCGCAAGGTCGAGGAGGCGCCCGTCGGGCCGCTGTTCGCCAACCCGCGCCACCCCTACACCCAGGGCCTCTTGGGCGCGGTGCCGAAGCTCGGCTCCTCGCTGGAGGCGGCGGGGCGCAGCAAACTCTCCGAAATCCCGGGCATGGTGCCCAGCCTGCGCCAGCCGATCGTGGGCTGCGCCTTCGCCGGGCGCTGCCCGCTGGTGACCGACATCTGCCGCACCGTCGCCCCGGTGCTGGAAGCCAAGGCGCCCGGCCATGTCGTGGCATGCCACCACGCCCCGGTCGACCAGCCCGAGGGGCTCGCCGCATGACCAGCCCGCCGATCCTCGATGTGAAGGGGCTCAAGAAGCACTACCCCATCCATGGCGGGCTGTGGGGAAGCACGATCGGGCATGTCTATGCGGTCGATGGCGTCTCGTTCAGCGTCACCAAGGGTGAAACCCTGTCGCTGGTCGGTGAATCCGGCTGCGGCAAGACCACCGTCGGCAAGACCATCCTGCGCCTGACCGAACCGACCGGCGGCGAGGTGCTGGTCGACGGCAACCGCATCGACAACCTGCCCGTCTCCGAGCTGCGGCCGCTGCGCAAGCGGATGCAGGTGGTGTTCCAGGATCCGTTCAGCAGCCTCAATCCGCGGCTGAAGGTGCGCGAGATCATCGCCGAGCCGATGCTGAATTTCGGCATGGCGAAGTCTGCCTCGGAGATGACCGACCGGGTCGCGGCGACGCTCGACAAGGTGCGGCTGCCGCGCGACGCGATGCGCCGCTATCCGCACGAGTTCTCGGGCGGGCAGCGCCAGCGGATCGGCATCGCGCGCGCCCTCGGCACCGACCCTGACCTCATCATCTGCGACGAGCCGGTTTCCGCGCTCGATGTCTCGGTGAAGGCGCAGGTGGTGAACCTGATGAGCGACCTGCAGCAGGAGCTGGGGCTCGCGCTGCTGTTCATCAGCCACGACATGGCCATCGTCGAGCACATGACGCACCGGGTGGCGGTGATGTATCTCGGCAAGATCGTCGAGATCTCCGACCGCCGCAGCCTGTTCGCCGACCCCAAGCACCCCTATACCCAGGCGCTGCTGTCGGCGGTGCCGGTGCCCGACCCGACGGTGAAACGCAGCCGCATCATCCTGAAGGGCGACGTGCCGAGCCCGATCCGCCCGCCGCCGGGCTGCCGCTTCCACACGCGCTGCCCGTACGTGTTCGATCGCTGCCGCACCGAGGAACCGCTGCTGCGCGAGGTCGCGCCCGGCCAGCTCGCCGCCTGCCACCTGCACGACACGGCCGCTTCCAAGGCGGCCTAGCGCCGGGCGAAGCCGCGCCGCCGACACGACCGAGGAACCACGACAGGGAAAGAACTGCAACAGGAGGGCACGCGCATGGCCGTCGACCTGGGCTTCAAGGGATCGATCCCCGCCCTGTTTGACCGTTTCGGCGTGCCGATGCTGTTCGCCCCCTATGCCGGCGACCTCGCGGCGCGCGTGGGCAGGCTGTCCGAAGGCCGGGTGCTGGAGACGGCGGCAGGCACCGGCGTCGTCACCCGGGCACTGCTGGCTGCATTGCCCGAGGCGGTAAGGATCGTTGCCACCGATCTCAGCCAGGCCATGCTGGACCATGCGGCAAGCACGATCGCGTCGGGCCGCATCACCTGGCAGCAGGCCGATGCCCAGGCGCTGCCGTTCCCGGATGGCAGTTTCGATGCCGTGGTCTGTCAGTTCGGCGTGATGTTCTTCCCCGACAAGGCGAAGGCATTCGCCGAGGCGTATCGCGTGCTGCGGCCCGGCGGAAGTTTCCTGTTCAGCGTCTGGGACCGGATCGAGGCGAACGAACTGACCGATGTCGCGATCCGTGCGGTTGCCGCCCGGTTCCCCGATGACCCGCCGACCTTCATGAACCGCACCCCGCATGGCCATTACGATGTCGCTCCCCTGGCGCGCGGGCTGCGCGGCGCCGGGTTCGCCGCGGTGGCCAGCGAGCCGGTCGAACGGCGGACCGAGGCGCCCGATGCCCGGGCGGCCGCGACGTTCATCTGCCAGGGCTCGCCGCTCAGCGCCGAGATCGAGGCACGCGACCCCGCCGGTGTCGGCCCGACCACCGATGCGGTCGCCGCCGCGCTCGCGGCGCGGTTCGGCGATGGGCCGGTCAGCGGCCGCAGCCGCGCCATCGTCGTCACCGCGATCCGCTGAAGGGGCGCGCCCGGGTGTCTGCCCGGCTTGACTGTTCGCGCGCTGGCGCGGAACACTCGCGGCCGAGCGAAACGGTCCCGCGCTGAAGGACCGGCGGCAATTTTCCCGTTCGGAGGGGAGAGGCAACCCGATGCCCAAAGTTTCCATGACCGTGAACGGCAAGGCCGTGTCCGGCGATGTCGAGACCCGCACGCTGCTGGTCGAGTTCCTGCGCGAGACGCTGCGGCTGACCGGCACCCATGTCGGCTGCGACACCAGCCAGTGCGGCGCCTGCGTGGTGCACGTGAACGGCGATTCGGTGAAGAGCTGCACCATGCTGGCGGTGCAGGCCGAAGGGGCGAAGGTCGTGACCATCGAAGGGCTGGCCGCGGCCGACGGCACGCTGCACCCGATGCAGGAGGCGTTCCGCGAACACCACGCCCTGCAATGCGGCTTCTGCACCCCGGGCATGGTGATGAGCGCGGTCGACCTGTTGCAGAAGAACCCGCACCCGAGCGAACCGCAGATCCGCGAGTGGCTGGAAGGCAATCTCTGCCGCTGCACCGGCTACCACAACATCGTCAAGGCGATCGCGGCCTGCGCGGCCGGTGCCGGCACGGCCAGGGTGGCGGCCGAGTAGGCAGAAGCAGCGACCGGCGGGCACAACCCCGCCCAGCGCCGCCCCCAAAGGGCGGCGGACCAGCGAGGAGACGAGACCCATGCCAGATGGCACGGCTGCCCCATTCGAGGGGATCGGCGCGACGGTGAAGCGCAAGGAGGATCTGCGCTTCCTTTCGGGCCGCGGCCAGTACACCGACGACATCAGCCGCCCCGGCCAGCTCCATGCCTACATCATCCGCAGCCCGCACGCGCATGCCGACCTGGTGAAGGTCGATGCCTCGAAGGCAAGGGATGCCCCCGGCGTCGTCGCCGTGTTCACCGGCGCCGACATGGCCAAGGACGAGATCGGCGGCCTGCCCTGCGGCTGGCTGGTGAAGAACAAGGATGGCTCGCCGATGGCCGAGCCGCCGCACCCGCCGCTCGCGGTCGATCGCGTGCGCTGCGTCGGCGACCAGGTGGCGGTGGTGATCGCAGCGACGCGCAACCAGGCACGCGATGCCTCCGAACTGGTCGCGATCGAGTATCGCGCCCGCCCCGCGGTGCCGACGCTCGACGCAGCACTCAAGCCCGGCGCACCGCTGGTGCACGATGGTGCGCCCGGCAACATCTGCTACGACTGGCACATCGGCGATGCGGCGGTGGTCGATGCCGCCTTCAAGAGCGCGGCGAAGGTTGCGAAACTCGAACTCGTCAATAACCGCCTGATCCCGAATGCGATGGAGCCACGCTCGGCACTCGGCGACTACGATCCGTCGACCGGCGACTACACGCTGTTCACCACCAGCCAGAACCCGCACGTGATCCGCCTGCTGATGGGCGCCTTCGTGCTGCACATCCCCGAACACAAGCTGCGCGTGGTGGCGCCGGACGTCGGCGGCGGCTTCGGCTCGAAAATCTTCCACTATGCCGAGGAGGCGATCGTCACCTGGGCCGCCGGCAAGCTCGGCAGGCCGGTGAAATGGACGGCCGAGCGCACCGAAAGCTTCATGAGCGACGCGCACGGCCGCGACCACGTGTCGCTGGCCGAGATGGCGATGGATGCCAACGGAAAGTTCCTGGCGCTGCGCGTGCACACCAAGGCGAACATGGGCGCCTATCTCTCGACCTTCGCGCCCTGCGTGCCGACCTATCTCTACGCCACGCTGCTGGCCGGCGTGTACACCACCCCGGTGATCTATGCCGAGGTGAAGGCCGTGTTCACCAACTCGGTGCCGGTCGATGCCTATCGCGGCGCCGGCAGGCCGGAGGCGAGCTACCTGCTGGAGCGCCTGGTCGATCAGTGCGCGCTGGTGATGGGCATGGACCGCGTCGAGATCCGAAGGCGCAACTTCGTGCCCAGCAACGCCTTTCCCTACCAGACGCCGGTGGCGCTGCAGTACGACAGCGGCGACTATGGCGCGACGCTCGATTCCTGCCTGAAGGCGTCCGACTGGGCAGGGTTCGCGGCGCGCAAGGCGGAAGCGGCGAAGCGCGGCAGGCTGCGTGGCATCGGCATCTCGACCTATATCGAGGCGTGCGGCATCGCGCCCTCGGCCGTGGTCGGCTCGCTCGGTGCCCGCGCCGGGCTCTACGAGTGCGCCAACATCCGCGTCCACCCGACCGGCAGCGTCACCGTCTTCACCGGCACGCACAGCCACGGCCAGGGGCACGAGACGACGCTTGCCCAGCTGGTGGCATCGCAGCTCGGGGTGCCGCTTTCCCAGGTCGAGATCGTGCACGGCGATACGGCGCGGATTCCGTTCGGCATGGGCACCTACGGTTCGCGCTCGCTTGCGGTCGGCGGCAGCGCAATGGTCAAGGCGATGGACAAGATCATCGCCAAGGGCAGGAAGATCGCCGCCCACCTGATGGAAGCCGCGGTCGAGGACGTGGAGTTCAAGGACGGCAGGTTCAGCGTCGCCGGCACCGACAAGTCGAAGGCGCTGGCCGAGGTCTCGCTTGCTGCCTATGTGCCGCACAACTACCCGATCGACGAGCTCGAGCCGGGGCTGGAGGAGACCGCCTTCTACGACCCCAAGAACTTCACCTTCCCGGGCGGCTGCCATGTCTGCGAGGTCGAGATCGACCCCGACAGCGGCACGGTGAAGGTGGTCGGGTTCTGGGCGGTCGATGATGTCGGGCGCGTGGTCAACCCGATGATCGTCGAGGGCCAGGTGCAGGGCGGCGTCGCCCAGGGTATCGGCCAGGCACTGCTGGAAGGCTGCGTCTATGGCGCCGACGGCCAGCTCCTGAGCGGCAGCATGCTGGACTACACGATGCCGCGTGCCGACGACGTGCCGAACATCAGCGTCGGCACCGAGGTGACGCTGTGCACGCACAACCCGCTGGGCGTGAAGGGCTGCGGCGAGGTCGGCGCGATCGGCAGCCCGCCGGCGGTGATCGGCGCGGTGTGCGATGCGCTGGGCGTCGTGCATCTCGACATGCCCGCCACCCCGCAGAAAATCTGGAAGGCGCTGGCAGCCAGGCCGATGCCGCGCGCGGCCGAGTAAGGAGCACGACGATGTACACGTTCGACTATGTGAAGCCTGCCTCGCTCGCCGATGCGGTGGCAGCACTGAAGGCAGACCCGGAGGCCAAGGCGGTTTCCGGCGGCATGACCCTGCTGCCGACGATGAAGCAGCGCCTGGCCCGCCCCTCGAAGATCGTCGATCTCTCCGCCATCGCCGCGCTGAAGGGAATCAAGGTCGAAGGTGGCAAGGTCACGATCGGCGCGGGCACCCGCCACCATGATGTCGCGAGTTCGGCCGAGGTGAAGAAGGCGATTCCGGCCCTGGCCGCGCTTGCCGCGCATATCGGCGATCCGGCGGTGCGCAATCGCGGCACGCTGGGCGGCAGTGTCGCCAACAACGACCCGACCGCCGACTACCCGGCGGCGGTGCTGGCGCTGGGCGCGACGGTGGTCACCGACCGGCGGCGGATCGCTGCCGACGATTTCTTCCAGGGCATGTTCACCACCGCGCTGGAGGAGGGCGAGCTGATCACCGCCATCGAGTTCCCGGTGCCGGAGAAGGCCGCGTACATGAAGTTCCCGAACCCGGCCTCGCGCTACGCCATGGTCGGCGTGTTCGTGGCCAAGGGGCCTGCCGGCGTGCGGGTGGCGGTGACCGGGGCGGGGCAGGGCGGCGTGTTCCGCCAGCAGGCGATGGAGGCGGCGCTGGCGAAGTCCTGGTCGGCGGATGCGGTGGCGAAGATCGCGACGCCCGCCGATGGCCTGAACAGCGACATCCATGCCAGCGCGGAGTATCGCGCGCACCTGGTCACGGTGATGGCGAAGCGGGCGGTGGCGGCGGCCGCATAGGCGAGGGAAGTCGCGCGCCGGCCGGCGCTATCCCCCGCGATAGGCGGCGAGGATCGCAGCACCGTTCTCGCCGGCCGCACTGGTCCAGGCGGCGATCGCCGGGGCGGCGGCCGCGCGCAGTGCCGCGCGCAGATCGGCGGACCCATCGGCGAGTTTCACCGAGGCCGCCTGCATGCGCGCCTGGTTCTCCGACAGGCGCGTCGCGATCGCCTGGAACTGCCGTGCCTCGGTTGCGGTTGCAGCCTCCCGAACGGCTGCCTGGGCAGGCTGGGGCAGGGCGGCAAGGGCGGACGCCGACGCGAAGGCGAGCGACAGCGGCCACGCATAGTCGATGCTGGTGAAGTGTGGCAGCACCTCCCACAGCCTCGCGCCGGCCCCGCCATCGCCGCTGGACAGCACCGCGTCCAGCTCGCCGGCGCGCAATTTCGGCATCGCATCGGCGAAACTGATCTGCTGTGGCGCTGCACCCGCTGCGCGGAAGACTTCCGTGCTGGTGCGGTCGAAGGTGCGGATCTTCAGCGCCTTCAGCGATTCGGCGCCGGAAATGGGGCTCCGTGACCAGATGCCCGATGGCGGCCAGGGGGTGGCGTAGAGCAGCACCAGGCCACGGCCGGCCAGGGCGTTCGTGTAGGCCGGGCGGGCGGCGGCCAGCAGGCGCGCGGCATCCGTCGCGGAGGCGGTAAGGAACGGCAGCGCGGAAAGCCCGAACAGCGGGTTGGCGTTGGCCATGGCACCGGTGAAGGCGCACGCCGCCTGGAGCTGGCCCGTGGCGACCGCCTCCACCAGTTCGGCCGAACGCGGGCCACCTGCCTTCGGCGTGACCGAGAGCACGCCGCCGCCGCGTTCCGCGACCTGGCGTGCAAAGAAGGCGATCCCCTCGCCCGGCATGGCGGT
>JADYYZ010000330.1 GCA_020853405.1 Acetobacteraceae bacterium | reverse complement strand
GCATGGGTGCAGCGAGGACGGCGGGTGCGGACAGCGTCAGCGTGCGGCGACGGAGCATCGTTGGTGCCTCCCCGGAATTTTCCGAAGGCGGCATGGAACAGCTGGGGGGCGCGGCTGCCTAGGCTCGCCTACGTAACGAGTAGGTGACCGGCGCCGCCGCGGGGCCGGCCGCCGCCCGCCTCGCTTGCGCACCGGCCGGCGGCATGGGGCAGGCAGCACGCGCTGTTCGCACGACAGGGATCGCGCCGCCTGCGACGATGCGCGCGCCGGGTCCGGCAATACGTGGCCCGTTACAGGAGTGCCGCCAGCTTCCGGCTGGCGGTACTGCCATCGTGCCACCTTTCCGGCGTGCCTTCGGGGAAGATCACGCGAAGGCGTACCTGCACCTCCCGCCAGGAAAGCAGCGGCGGCAGGCTCATTCGCCGCCGTAAAGGCGCGCGATCGCCGCCTCGGGGTCGGATGCGGCGAGCGCGGCCTGCACCGCGTCGGCCGCGGGCATCGGCATGGCTTCCAGTTCGGAAGCACTCACCGCGACGGAGGCATTGATGCAGCGAAACACGCGATCGGCGGTCTGGGTGCGGAGGAAGGCAGCAACCGCTGCCACCGGGACCCTGCCCTTTGCTGCCGACTGGTGCAGGCGCGACTCATGGCGGTTCCATACAAGCGGGCCGGTGGATACCGCATACCCCCAATCGGCGAGGCGACTGCGTCGCGGCGGATCGGTGCCGTGCCGGAAGGGTCGCACCGGCGACCGTGTTGAGGTATAAATTCCTGTCACCGCCAGGAATCCGCCCGATGCCCGTCTCCCTCCCTCCGCACACCCTCACGCCACGACCCTGGCGCCCGCTCACCGATCGCGAATGGGCAGAACTGCGGGTGTGGCTGCCGCATGGCGACCCCGATATGCCCCACCGTGGCCCCGGCCGGCCGCCAAGGGACCTGCGCCGCACGGTGGATGCCATCTTCTGGGTCGCCGCCAGCCACGGCCCGTGGAAGGCGCTGCCGCCCGAACTGGGCAAGCCCGGCACCGCGCACCGCACCCTCGCCCGCTGGGCACGCGCGGGCGTGCTTGAACCGCTGCTGGTCAAGGTCTCCCACCCCGACGCCGACGGCTCGCCGACGCTGCGGGCACTTGCCTGGTGGCTCGCCAAGGCCTTCCGCCGCATGGCCAGGATCGTCTCCACCGCGGCGCTGGCACTGGTGCGTGACGTGCTGGGCCTCATTGATGCCTGGCCGGCGAACCCGCTGCGGCTGCCCGACCGGAATTTGTCGAAATCGGCGAAAGCGAGCCTCCGCACGGTCGGCAAAGCGTTGAAACTGAACACCATGCTGCTGGTGCGTGCCGCCCGGGCGGAGGATCAATCGCAACGCGCGGCGCGCGAGGCGATGCACCGCACCATCAGCCGGACGCTGCGGGCGGGCTGGCGCCAGCTGCGCCTCGGGCTGTGCGGCAATCGCCACCAGTGGCGGCTGAAATGAGGGGGGCGGCCGCCCGGCGCACGCCGTGCGGCCGCGCCACGAACGGGGAACGCGCGGCGGTGGTATCAGCGGTCGCAGCGCGCAAGGCCCAGCAGCGGCGCGGGGTCGATCCGCTCGCCGTTGACCACCAGCTCCAGATGCAGGTGCGTGCCATAGGTGATGCCGCTGCGCCCGACCCGGCCCAGCACATCGCCTTCCGCCAGCACGCGCTTGCCCTGCGCCAGCGCCGGCGCCGCCTGGCCCAGATGCGCGTAGCGCAGGATGCTGCCGTCGGCGTGGGTGACATCGATCGCAAGGCCGGTGGCGCCGATCCGCCGGATCGCGCTGACGCGGCCCGGAAGCACCGCGCGCACCCAGGTGCCGGCCGCCGCCGGCAGGTCGATGCCCCGATGGAAGGTCGAGGCGCGCGGCCCGGCATTCTCGCGGGCGCCGAACGGCGAGGTGATGCAGGCCGGGCTGAACGGTGGGGACGCCGCGGCAGCCGCAAGCGGGCCGGCAATCAGCAGCAGGACGGCCGCGATGCGCATCGCCGGCCAGTCTGGCGCAGGCGACGGCCATTCTCCAGAAGGGTCGCCGCGGCAACCACCGCTCAACGTCCTGCTGGCACCATCGCCGAGGCCGCGCACGGTTTGTGCTGGCCGCCCGGGCATCGCCTGGGTTAGGCAATCCCCGCGCACGCGCACGCATGCCGGCGCGCCGCGCCGCGAAGAAGGATCCGCTGCCACGTGGATATCGCCCCTGCCTCGCCGCCGCCCGCCGCCGCCTCGGCCCCGCTGCCGGGCGAGGCCGCGCCAGGCCACTCGGCACTCGCTGCCGCGATCCTCGCGAAACTGACCTATCAGCTGGGCAAGAGCCGGATCGGCGCCAGGGACCGCGACTGGTTCGTCGCCACCGCGCTGGCGGTGCGCGACCAGGTGATCGACCGCTGGGTCGATGCCACCCGCGCCACCTATCGCGACGGCGCGCGGCAGGTCTACTACCTGTCGCTGGAGTTCCTGGTCGGCCGGCTGCTGCGCGAGAACGTGTTCAATCTGGGCCTCGGCCAGGCCGTGCCGGCGGCACTCGCCGAGCTCGGCGTCGATGCCGAGGCCGTGCGCGTCGCCGAGCCCGATGCGGCCCTGGGCAATGGCGGCCTGGGCCGGCTTGCCGCCTGCTTCATGGACAGCCTGGCAAGCCTCGGTATTCCCGCCTTCGGCTACGGCATCCGCTATGACCACGGGCTGTTCCGCCAGGTGATCCGCGACGGCTGGCAGCAGGAATACCCCGAGCACTGGCTGGATTTCGGCAACCCGTGGGAGTTCGCCCGGCCCGAGATCGCGCACCCGATCGGCTTCGGCGGCCAGGTCGAGGGCATCGTCGGCGAGGATGGCCGCATGCTGCAGGTCTGGAAGCCGGCCGAGACGGTCGAGGCGGTCGCCTATGACACGCCGGTGGTCGGCTGGCGCGGCCGGCATGTGAACACGCTGCGCCTGTGGTCGGCACGCGCCGCCGACCCCCTGAAACTGGAGGCGTTCAACCGCGGCGACTATGCCGGCGCGCTGGCCGACCAGTTGCGCGCCGAGGCGATCAGCAAGCTGCTTTACCCCAGCGACGAGACCGCCGAGGGCCAGGAGCTGCGGCTGCGCCAGGAGTATTTCTTCAGCGCCGCCGCGCTGGCCGACCTGATGCGCCGCCACCTTCGGGTCTATGGCACGGTGCATTCGCTGCCCGAGCGCATGGCGATCCAGCTCAACGACACCCATCCCGCGATCGCGGTCGCCGAGCTGATCCGCATCCTGGTCGACCTGCACGGCGTCGGGCTCGAGGAAGCCTGGCGCATCGCCCGCGCCACCATCAGCTACACCAACCACACGCTGCTGCCCGAGGCGCTGGAAAGCTGGCCGGTGCCGCTGCTGGAACGGCTGCTGCCGCGCCACATGCAGATCATCTACCAGCTCAACAAACTGCACCTCGACCAGGTGCGGGCGGACCATCCCGGCGACGATGCGCTGGTGCGCGCGGTGTCGCTGATCGAGGAGAACCAGGGCAGGCGCGTGCGCATGGGCCACCTGGCGTTCGTCGGGTCGCACACCGTGAACGGCGTTTCCGCGCTGCATTCGCGCCTGCTGGGCGAAACCGTGTTCCGCGAGCTGCACCGGCTGGACCCGGCGAAGATCGTCAACCGCACCAACGGCATCAGCTTCCGCCGCTGGCTGTTCCAGTGCAACCCGGGGCTTTCGGCGCTGCTTGCCGAGGCATCCGGCGGGCGGGTGATGGATGACCCCTCGGCGCTGGCCTCGGCGCTGCCGCTGGCCGGCGATGCCGCCTTCCAGCAGAAATTCGCCGCCGCCCGGCGCGGAGCCAAGCAGGCGCTGGCCCGCCTGGTGCGCGACCGGGTGGGCATCGGCATCGACGCCGATGCGCTGTTCGACGTGCAGATCAAGCGCATCCACGAATACAAGCGCCAGCTGCTGAACCTGCTGGAGGCGGTGGCGCTGTACGAGCGCATCCGCGCGAACCCCGATGCGGCAATGCCGCCGCGGGTGAAGATCATCGCCGGCAAGGCGGCGGCGAGCTACCACCGCGCCAAGCTGATCATCAAGCTCGCCCATGACATCGCGCGCGTGGTCAATGCCGACCCGCTGGTGGGCGAGCGGCTGAAGCTCGTGTTCCTGCCGAACTACAACGTCTCGCTGGCGGAGATGATCGTACCGGCAGCCGACCTCTCGCAGCAGATCTCCACCGCCGGCATGGAGGCATCGGGCACCGGCAACATGAAGCTCGCGCTGAACGGCGCGCTCACCATCGGCACGCTGGACGGGGCCAACATCGAGATCGCGGAACGGGTCGGGCGCGAGAACATCGAGATCTTCGGCCTGACCGCCGCCGAGGTCGCCGCCCGGCGTGCCGAGGGCTGGCGCGGGTCGGCTGCGGTCGCTGCCTCGCCGTGCCTGGGCGATGTGCTGGATGCGATCGAATCCGGCGCCTTCTCGCCCGATGACCGCGACCGCTACCGCGAACTGGTCGCCGACCTGCGCGGACCGGACTGGTTCATGGTGGCCGCCGATTTCGATGCCTTTCGCGACGCGCAGGCCGCCATCGATGCGCGCTGGCGCGATCGGCACGGCTGGTGGCGGGCGGCGATCACCAACACCGCGCAGATGGCCTGGTTCTCGTCTGACCGCGCGATCGGGGAGTATGCCGACGGCATCTGGCACGTGGGCAGCACGCTGTGAGGCGCCGGCCGCGAGCGCAGCACAGGGCGCGCTGACGGACGATGGACTGGCGGGCGCCGCAGCCGGAGATCGAGGCGCTGCTTGGCGGCCGCCACGCCGATCCGTTCGCGATCCTCGGCCCGCACGAAGCCGAGGGCGGCGTGGTGGTGCGCGCGCTGGTGCCGGGCGCCTCCAGGCTTGCCCTGCGCCGCGCCGAGGGCGGGCAGGAGCTCGAGCTGCCGCGTCGCCGGGACGCGCTGTTCGAGGGGCTGGTTCCCGGCGCCGCCATGCCGCTCCGCTACACGCTGCTGGCCGAGACCGGGCAGGGGGTGCGGCACTTCGAGGACCCCTACCGCTTCGGCCCGATGCTCGGCCCGCTCGACGACCACCTGCTCGTGGAGGGCACGCACACCAGGCTCCATCAGCGGCTCGGCGCGCACCTCGTGTGTCACGGCGGCACGCGCGGCGTGCGGTTCGCGGTCTGGGCGCCGAACGCGGCGCGGGTCTCGGTGGTGGGCAATCACAATGGCTGGGATGGCCGCGTGCACCCGATGCGATTGCGGCGCGATTCCGGGCTGTGGGAGATCTTCATCCCCGGCCTGGGCGAGGGCGCGGTCTACAAATACGAGCTGCTGGCGCGGGACGGGCGGCTGCTGCCGCTGAAGGCCGACCCGTTCGGCTTCGCCGCCGAGCTCCGCCCCTCGACGGCGTCGGTCGTGGCGAGCCTCGACTTCGCCTGGACCGATGCTGCCTGGATGGCGGACCGCGCCACCGCCGATGCGCGAAGGCGGCCGATGACGATCTACGAGGTGCACGCGCCGTCCTGGAAGCGCCACCCGGATGGCCGGTTCTGGAACTGGGACGAGCTCGCCTGCGACCTGATCCCCTATGCGCGGGAGATGGGGTTCACCCACATCGAGTTCCTGCCGGTGATGGAGCATCCGCTGGATGCGAGCTGGGGCTACCAGCCGGTCGGGCTGTTCGCGGCCACCGCCAGGCTGGGCGGGCCGGCGGGGCTTGCCCGCTTCATCGACCGCGCGCACGAGGCCGGCATCGGCGTGATCCTCGACTGGGTGCCGGCGCATTTCCCGCAGGATGCGCACGGCCTTGCCTGTTTCGACGGCACCGCACTTTTCGAGCATCCCGACCCGGCGCGCGGCTTCCAGCCGGACTGGCAGACCGCGGTGTTCGACTACGGCCGGAGCGAGGTCTCGGCCTTCCTGTGCTCCTCCGCCCTGTTCTGGCTGGAGACGTTCCACGCCGACGGGCTGCGCGTCGATGCGGTCTCCTCGATGCTCTATCTCGACTATGCGCGCGGGCCGGGACAATGGACGCCGAACGAGGACGGCTCGAACCACAACCGCGATGCGGTTTCGTTCCTGCGGCGGCTGAACGCGCTGGTCGCCGGGCGCGGGGACGGCGCGCTGATGATCGCCGAGGAGGCGAGCGCCTGGCGCGGCGTCACCCGACCGGTGGGCGAGGGCGGCCTGGGGTTTTCGTTCAAGTGGAACATGGGCTGGATGAACGACACGCTGCGCTATGTCGCGAAGGAGCCGGTGCACCGGCGCTGGCACCACCAGCTGGTCAGTTTCGGCCTGATGTATGCGTGGGACGAGGCCTTCATCCTGCCGCTCAGCCACGACGAGGTGGTGCACGGCAAGGGCACGCTGCTTGGCCGCCTGCCTGGCGATGACTGGCAGCGCTTCGCCACCTTGCGCACGCTCTATGCTTGCATGTGGGGTCATCCCGGCAAGAAACTGCTGTTCATGGGTCAGGAAGTCGGCCAGTGGCGGGAATGGAGCGAGGCCGGCGAGCCTGACTGGGGGCTGCTTGCGCACGCGCCGCACCAGGGCATGCAGCGGCTGGTGCGCGACCTCAACCTGCTGCATCGCGACCAGCCCGCGCTCTGCCGCCACGACACCGACCCCGGCAAATTCCGCTGGGTCGATGCCGACGACGCCGGGCGGTCGGTGTTCAGCTGGCTGCGCCTCGGCCAGCCCGACGAGCCACCCGTTGCGGTGCTGGCCAACTTCACCCCGGTGCCGCGCGAGGGCTTTCGCATCGGCCTGCCGCGGGCGGGGCGCTGGCGCGAGCTGCTGAACAGCGATGCTGCCTGCTATGGCGGCTCGAACGTCGGCAACCTGGGCAGTGTCGCAGCACGGGATGATCCCGCGTTCGGCCTGCCTGCCTCGGCCAGCCTGACGCTGCCGCCGCTTGCCTGCCTCTACCTCGCGCCGGAAGGGTCGTGCGATGGCCTACGCTAGCCCGCCGGCACCGCCGCCGCTGGCACGCACCGCCATGGCCTATGTGCTGGCCGGCGGGCGCGGGTCGCGGCTGATGGAGCTCACCGACAGCCGTGCCAAGCCCGCGGTTTTCTTCGGCGGCAAGGGCCGCATCATCGACTTCGCGCTGTCGAACGCGCTGAATTCCGGCATCCGCCGCATCGCGGTGGCCACCCAGTACAAGGCCCACAGCCTGATCCGCCACCTGCAGCGCGGCTGGAACTTCTTCCGCAGCGAACGCAACGAATCACTCGATGTGCTGCCCGCGAGCCAGCGCACCGGCACCGAGAGCTGGTACCAGGGCACCGCCGATGCCGTCTTCCAGAACATCGACATCATCGAGGATCACGCGCCGCGCCACGTGGTGATCCTGGCCGGCGACCACATCTACAAGCAGGACTACGAACCGATGCTGGCGCAGCACGTGGACAGCGGCGCCGACGTGACGGTCGGCTGCATCGCGGTGCCGCGCCTGGGTGCGACCGGCCTCGGCGTGATGCATGTCGATGCCAGCGGCCGCATCATCGATTTCGCCGAGAAGCCGGACAACCCGCGCGGCATCCCCGACCGGCCCGATCTCGCGCTCGCCTCGATGGGCATCTACGTGTTCGAGACCGAGTTCCTGTTCGACCAGCTCCGCCGCGACCATGACGATCCGGAAAGCGAGCACGATTTCGGCAAGAACCTGATTCCCTACCTGGTGCGGAACGGCAAGGCGGTGGCGCACCGGTTCGAGCGGTCCTGCGTGCGCTCGAACGCCGAGGCGGCGCCGTACTGGCGCGATGTCGGCACCGTGGATTCCTATTGGCAGGCCAACATCGACCTCACCGACGTGGTGCCCGCGCTCGACCTGTTCGATCGCAACTGGCCGATCTGGACCTTCGCCGAGATCACGCCGCCGGCGAAGTTCGTGCACGACGAACCCGGCCGGAGGGGCGAGGCGGTATCCTCGCTGGTCGCCGGCGGCTGCATCATCTCGGGCGCGACCGCCAGGCGGTCGCTGCTGTTCACCGGTGTGCGCATGCACAGCGGGGCGGCGGTGCAGGGCGCGGTGCTGCTGCCCGGCGTCGATGTCGGGCGGGGCGCGCGGCTGTCCAACGTCGTGGTCGATCGCGGCGTCCAGATCCCCGAGGGCCTGGTGGTGGGAGAGGACCCCGAGCTCGACGCGCGGCGCTTCCGGCGGTCCGAGAAGGGCATCTGCCTGATCACGGCGAAGATGGTCATGCATCTGGGGCTGTGAGGCGGCGATGGCGCTGTCGGTCCTGGCCGTCGCCTCGGAGTGCGTGCCGCTGGTCAAGACCGGGGGGCTTGCCGACGTCGTGGGCGCGCTGCCGCGGGCGCTGGCGGCGCATGGCGTGGCGGTCTGCACGCTGATCCCCGGCTACACGCCGGTGATGGCAGCACTCGGCCAGGGCGGCAGGGAGCCGCGCGCGGCGCGCGTGATGCGCGACCTGTTCGGCGGGCCGGCCCGCATCGTTCCCGCCGCGATCGACGGCCTCGACCTGCTGGTGCTGGATGCGCCGCACCTGTTCGCGCGCCAGGGTGGCCTCTACCAGGATGCGGCGGGCACCGAGTGGGAGGACAACGGCGTGCGCTTCGCAGCGCTCGGCGCTGCCGCCGCGTTCGTGGCCGGCGGCGGGTTGCCGGGCAGGAAGTTCGATGTGCTGCACGCGCACGACTGGCAGGCAGGGCTGGCGCCCGCCTATCTGCGCTTCGCCGCGCGCAGGCTGGCGTCGCTGTTCACCATCCACAACCTCGCCTTCCAGGGAAAGTTTCCCGCCACCCTGTTCCCGCGGCTCGGGCTGCCGGCGGAAAGTTTCGCGACCGCCGGCCTGGAATATTACGGCGGCGTCGGCTTCATGAAGGCAGCGCTGTGGTTCGCCGATCACATCAGCACCGTCTCGCCGAGCTACGCCGCCGAGATCATGACCAGCCGCTTCGGCATGGGCCTCGATGGCCTGCTGCGCGGGCGCGAGCAGGTTGTCAGCGGCATCGCGAACGGCATCGATACCGATGCGTGGAATCCCGCGACGGATGGGCAGCTGGTCGCGCGCTTCGATGCTGCCGACCCGACGCCGCGCGCCGCCAACCGCGCCGCGCTCGCTGCTGAACTCGGCCTGGATGGCAGCGAACAAGGCCCTCTGTTCGCCTTCATCGGCAGGCTCGCCTGGCAGAAGGGGATCGACCTGGTGCTGGAATCGATCCCCGCCATCGCCGGGTCCGGCGGTCGGCTCGTGATCCTCGGCAGCGGCGAACGCGAGCTGGAGGAACGCTGCCGCTGGGCCGCCGGCGCCAACCCGGGCCGGATCGCCGTCTTCATCGGCTACAGCGAGCGGCTGGCCCGGCTGCTCTATGGCGGGGCGGATGCGGTGCTGGTGCCCTCGCGCTTCGAGCCCTGCGGCCTCACCCAGCTGATCGGCCTGCGCTACGGCGCGCTGCCGATCGTCGCCCGCACCGGCGGCCTTGCCGATACCGTGATCGATGCCAACCAGGCAGCACTCGCCGCCGGTACCGGCACCGGATTCATGGCAGCACCCGACGATGCGGCGATGCTCGGCCAGGCGATCCGGCGTGCCGCCGCTGCCTGGCGCGAGCCGGCGACCTGGCGGCGGTTGCAGGCCAGCGCGATGGCAAGCGACGTTTCATGGCGGCGATCCGCGGGTGAGTATGCGCGGCTGCTGCGCGGCCTGGCGCAGCCGCGTGCCTGATCCGGACGAGGGCGGCACCGAACCGCTCGGCGTGACGCCCCGCGCCGATGGCGCGCATGTCGCGATTCCCGCGCCGGGGGCCGATGCCGTGCTGTTCTGCCACTTCGACGCGGCAGGCGGCGAGCAGCGCCACCGCCTGGTCGGCCGCACCGGCGATGTGTTCCATGGTGTCGTCGCCGGCGTCGGTGCCGGCGCGCGCTATGGGCTGCGCGTCGAGGGGCCGTGGGCGCCGCGGCTCGGGCAGCGCTGCAACCCCGCGAAGCTTCTCCTCGACCCCTGGGCGCGCGTGCTCGACGGCCCGTTCCGGTTGCATCCGTCGATGTTCGATACCGGCGCCAGCCGCGATCACGCCGACAGCGCGCCGTTCATGCCGAAGGCTGTGGTGGCGGCCGCGCCTGCGCCGGTTGCCACCGCGCCGCGGCCGGGACCGCACGTTCTGTACGAGCTGCATGTACGCGGCTTCACCATGCGCCACCCGGCGCTGCCGCCCGCGCTGCGCGGCACCTTCGCTGGCCTTGCGCACCCGGCCGCGATCGCGCACCTCCGGCGCCTCGGCGTGACGCTGGTCGAACTGATGCCGTGCGCCGCCTGGATCGACGAACGGCACCTGCCGCCAGCCGGGCTTTCCAACTACTGGGGCTACAACCCGGTCGCCTTTCTCGCTCCCGACCCCCGCCTCGCACCCGGCGGCATGGACGAAGTGCGGGCGACGGTTGCCGCCCTGCACGCTGCCGGCATCGGCGTCATCCTCGATGTCGTGCTGAACCACACCGGCGAGGGCGACCAGCTCGGCCCCACCCTCGGCCTGCGCGGTCTTGCCAACACGTATTTCTATCGCATGCGCGCCGACGATCCCGCCCGCCACGCCGATGACACCGGCTGCGGCAACACGCTGGCGCTCGATCGGCCCTGGGCGCTTCGGCTTGCCATGGACGCGCTGCGGCACTGGGCGCTCGCCACCGGCATCGACGGCTTCCGGCTCGACCTCGCTGCCACGCTCGGCCGGCGCGAGTCGGGGTTCGATGCCGATGCGCCGCTGCTCGCGTCGATACGGCAGGATCCCATCCTGCGCGATCGCATCATCATCGCCGAGCCGTGGGACATCGGGGCGGGCGGGCAACGGCTCGGCGCCTTTCCGCCCGGCTGGGGCGAGTGGAACGACCGCTTCCGCGACGATGTGCGACGATTCTGGCGGGGCGATCGGGGCATGCTGGGGCCGTTCGCCACGCGCCTTGCCGGCAGCGCCGATGTATTCGCGCCGCCGCGCCGGATCGCCGACAGCATCAACTTCATCACCGCCCATGACGGCTTCACGCTTGCCGACCTGGTATCCTTCAACGCGCGGCGCAATGCGGCGAACGGCGAGCAGGGGCGCGATGGTGCCGCGGAGAATTTCTCCTGGAACTGCGGCATCGAGGGGCCGAGCGGGGATCGCGACGTGCTGGCGCGCCGCGGGCGGGATGCGCGCGCGCTGCTCGCGTGCCTGCTGGTCGCGCGCGGCACGCCGATGCTGGCGATGGGCGACGAGGCAGGCCGCACCCAGCAGGGCAACAACAACGCCTATTGCCAGGACTCGCCGCTCTCCTGGTTCGACTGGGAGGGGGCCGATGCTGCCCTGGTCGCGTTCACCGCCCGCCTGGTCGGCGCGCGCAAGGCGCATCCGGCGCTGGGCGGCAAGCTGGCGCTGACCGGTGATGCGCCGGCCGATGGCGGCCTGCCCGATGTGCTGTGGCAGACGCCCGAAGGTGTCGCGATGGACGAGGCGCGATGGCATTCCGGCCGCGCCCTGGTTGCGGTGCTGAGCGCCGAGGATGACCGGGTGGCGGTTGCCGTGAATGCCGGCGAGGATGCGCCCTCCCTGGTGCTGCCGGAACCGCGCTGGGGTTGTCGCTGGGTGCTGGTCGCCGACAGTTCCGACCCCGCGCGCGCGGACCTCCCCGAGGCGATCCCTGCGCGTGCGGTCCTGCTGCTTGCCGAACGGTCCGCACCGTCGCGCGCGCCGTCGGCGCCAGGGCCGGGGCTGTTGCAGCGGCTCGCGCATGCGGCAGGCATCGCCACCCACTGGCACGACATTTCCGGCACGCGCCACAATGTGCCGGTCGAGACCGTGCGGGCGCTGCTGGGGGCGCTCGGCATCGCACACGCGACGGCGGCGCAGGCACGCGAGTCGCTGGCCGGGATCGCGCCGCCGGCCAGCGAGGCAACGCCGGCGCCCTGCTTCCTGCCCGACGACCTCGCCGCCGGCGTGCGTCGCTTCGGCATCGGTGCGCAGACCTACGCGCTGCGTCACGCCGCCGACCAGGGCATCGGCGACTTCACCGCGCTTGGCATGCTGGCCGCGGCCGCGGCAGGGCAGGGGGCGATGCTGGTCGGGCTCTCGCCGCCGCACGCGCTGATGCCGCTCGATCGCGAGCGCGCGAGCCCCTACCAGCCCTGCGACCGGCGCATGCTGGAGCCGCTGCTGCTGGACGTTTCCGCGCTGCCGTTCGTGGGCGATTCGCCGGCGGTGCGCGCGGCACTCGATGACGCGGCCGGCAGCGTCGCGGG
>JADYYZ010000329.1 GCA_020853405.1 Acetobacteraceae bacterium | reverse complement strand
GCGCCCCGCCCGCCTCGGGCAGTGCTGCCAGCGCCCGCGCGATCGCGGCCAGCGGCGGCGGGTCGAGCCGCGGGCGCACCAGCAGCACCGACAGCGGGTTGATGTCGCTGCCGAGCGGCCTTCGGCCGGCGAGTGCCGCCTGAAGCGGCGTGGTGCCGCGCCCCATGAAGGGATCGTGCACGGCATCGCCTGGCCGCGTCAGGCGCCCGATGAAGAAGCCGGGCAGCTGCGGCTTGAAGCAGGCGCGATACGAGACCTCGTGCAGGCTGTGCGCCTGGCGCTGGCCCGCGGTCCAGAACTCGTTGACCAGATAGGGGATGGAATCCTGGTCGATTGCCTGGGTCGGCGCCCCGAAGCCATCGAACGCCCGGATCGCGGCCAGGAATTCCTTTGACGACATCGCCGAATCGCCGCGCGCCCGGGCCGGCACCGCGCGAAGCCGTGCGGCATCCGCCTCGAACAATGGCAGGGCGTTGGCGACTCGGCGCATCGGGCCTCCGCAGCAGAGTGGACCTTATTTAGCCGATGCCGCGCCCGGGTACAAGGGGTGCGCTGCCCCGGGGGGCCGTGCCTCGGCCGGTCTGCCAGCGGACCGGCGGACCGCGTCGCCCTCCCCTGCAATCATGCCAGGGGTGCCATGGCATCGCCGCGGATTGAACCTGCCTTGGCCCGCCCCTATGGTCGGGCGAAACGTGGGGCGGGTCGCCCCGCCCAGAACGTTCGGGAGGATCCCTGCATGCTTCGTCGCGCCCTTCTTGCCGCCGGCGGCTTCGGCCTGGCCGCGCCGCTCGTGGCCCAGCCCGCCGCCGCGCAGACCACCGTGACGCTGACCCATCCGCTGCCGGCGGCCAGCCATTACGGCGTCGGCGCGGTCGCCTTCAAGGAGGCGGTCGAGCGCCTGTCGAACGGCCGCTATCGCGTCACCATCCAGCGCAACGACAACGAGCGCGAGGCGATCGAGGCAACCCAGATCGGCACCCAGGAATTCACCATCACCTCGACCGGCCCGGTCGGCAACTTCGTGCCCGAGACGCTGGTGCTCGATATCCCCTTCCTGTTCCGCGACTACGCCCATGCCCGCGCGGTGCTCGATGGCCCGATCGGCCAGGAGCTGCTGGCCAAGTTCCCGGCGCGCGGCCTGATCGGCGTGGTCTGGATGGAAAACGGCTTCCGCAACCTCACCAACAGCCGGCGCGAGGTCACGACGCCGGCCGACGTGCGCGGGCTGAAGGTGCGGACCATGGAGAACCCGGTGCATATGCGCGCCTTCAGCACGCTGGGCGCGCTGCCGACCCCGATGGCCTTCAGCGAGCTGGTGCCGGCGCTGCAGCAGGGCACGGTCGACGGGCAGGAGAACCCGATCCCGGTGATCGTCTCCAACAACCTGAACCAGGTGCAGAAATACCTGTCGCTGACGCGCCACGTCTATTCGCCGGCAATCATGATCGGCAACCCGGCCTTCTGGAACGGCCTCAATGCCGCCGACAAGGCGATCTTCCAGCAGGCCGCCGCGGCCGCCGCCAAGACCAACCGCGACAAGGTCACCTCCGACGAACAGACCGGCGTCGAGGAGCTGCGCCGACGCGGCATGACGGTGCAGACCACGGTCGATACCGCTGCCTTCCAGGCGGCGCTGGCGCCTGCCTTCCAGGCCTATGCCCAGCAGTTCGACCCCGCCCTGATCGAACGCATCCGCAAATTCGGGCAGTGACCGCGGCACGCGCCGCGCTGCTGGCGCTCGACGGGTTCACCACGCGCCTGGCGCTGGTGGCCGCCTGCCTCGCGATGGCGGTGGCGGTCGGTGCCGGTGCCTGGCAGGTGCTGGCCCGCTTCGTGCTCGACCAGCCCTCGCCCTGGAGCGAGGCGCTGGTGCGCGTGGCGCTGGTCTGGATGGTGCTGCTGGGGCTCGCCGGCGCCGTGCGGGAAGGCGCGCTGGTTTCCATCGACATCGCGCACCGCCTGTCGCGCGGCGCCCTGCGACGCGTGCTGGAGGCGGTGACGCTGGTCGCCACCCTGGCCTTCATGGGCGTGCTGCTGTGGTTCGGCTGGGCGATGGCCGAGCGCGTGAAGTTCCAGAGCATGGCAGGGCTCGAGATCTCCATCGCCTGGGGCTACGCGGCGATCCCGGTCGGGGCGCTGTTCACGCTGATCGGCGCGCTCGCGCATTTCCTCGACCGCAGGTCGAGCGAGCTCGATGCGGCGGTCTAGCGTGATCCCAGCGCCGATGCCGGCACACGGGCGGGGCGCTGCATGAGCGGCGTCATGCTCGCGGTCATGCTGGTACTGTTCGCCGCCAGCGTGCCGGTGGCGATCGCGATCGGCATCGCCGCCCTGGTCGGGCTCGAGTTCTACACGCGCTTCCCGCTGATCGTCGCCGCCCAGCAGGTCTTCGTCGCCCTCGATCGCTTTCCGCTGGCGGCCATCCCGTTCTTCATCCTTGCCGGCAACCTGATGGATGTCGGCGGGATTTCGCGGCGCCTGGTCGAGTTCGCGAAGTCGCTGGTGGGCGGCGTGCAGGGCGGGCTTGCCACGACCTGCGTGCTGACCTGCATGATCTTCGCGGCGATCAGCGGCAGTTCGGTCGCCACCACGTTCGCGATCGGCACGATCCTGATCCCGGCGCTGGTGAAGCACGGCTACCCGGTGGCGTTCGCAGCGAGCCTGCAGGCAAGCGCTGCCGAACTGGGGGTGATCATCCCGCCCTCGATTCCGATGATCCTGTACGGGGTCGCCACCCAGACCTCGATTCCGGAACTGTTCATCAGCGGCTTCGGGCCGGGCGTGGTGATCGGCGGCAGCATGATGGCGGTGGTGCTGATCTGGTGCCGCATCAATGGCTGGGGCAAGGCCGACGGCCAGGGCCGGCTGCCGGTGCTGCGTTCCGCCACGCAGGCGTTCTGGGCGTTGCTGATGCCGGTGATCGTGCTCGGCGGCATCTATGGCGGCATCACCACGCCGACCGAGGCTTCGGTGGTGGCGGTCGTCTATGCGCTGCTGATCGGCATGGGCATCCACCGCGAACTGATGCCGCGCGATCTCTACCCGATCTTCCGCCGGAGCGTGATCAGCAGCAGCGTGATCATGTTCATCATCGCCTGCGCCGCGCTGTTCAGCTGGCTGCTGAACCGCCAGGGCATCCCGGACATGGCGGCGGCCTGGATGGTCGAGGTGTTCAACGGCCCGCACTGGTACCTGCTGGGCGTGAACCTGTTCCTGTTCGTGGTCGGGATGTTCGTCGAGACCAGCGCCAGCATCATCGTGCTGGCGCCGATCCTGGCCAGCGCGGCCGAGAAGTTCGGGATCGACCCGGTGCATTTCGGCACCATCATGGTGGTCAATCTGGCGCTTGGCATGATCACGCCGCCGTTCGGCGTCAACCTGTTCGCCGCCTGCCAGGTGGCGGGCACCAGCATCGACCGCATGATGCGCTATCTTGGCACCTTCATCGCGGTGGTGCTGGCCTGCCTGATGGTGATCACCTATGTGCCGGCGATCACGCTGTTCACGCGCGACCTGGTCTACCGGTAGCGCCTCATAGCAGCGGCACGGGTTGTCGACTCGTGCCGAGGCCGCGAATGCGGCCCGCCGCCCCTGCTGCGGAGCAGCGCCGCTGCAAGGCGGCGAGCCAAGCGAGGCGCCGGCGCCTGCGGGCACGAAGGTGAAACCTTCGTGCGCCAGCTATCAGTTCCTGCCTTGCCTGCCCAGCGCCTCGTTCAGCCGCAGCGCGCGTTCGGCTGCCTCGCGGCGCGCGCGCTCCTCCTCGAGCTGACGGCGCAGCTGGTCGGCCTCGCCCGTGCCGGTGGTGGTGCCGGTGGTGGTGCCGGCGGATGGGGCCGGCTGGCGTACGGGGGGCGTCGCCGCGGGAGGCAGCGCGGTCGCGGGAGGCGGCGCGGGACGCGCGGCGGCGCCGCTGCGCGGCGTGCAGGTGGGCCGCCAGATGCCATCGGCGCCGAGCGCGCTCGGCGCCGGGCCGGCATCCTCGCAAGGCGGCAGCGCGGCGGCAGCGGCCGGAGGCTGGCGCGCCGGCGCGGGTACGGGCGCGGGTACGGGCGCGGGCACGGGCTGAGGCGCCGGCGCAGGCGCGGGTTCCGGGCGGCCGGCGCTGGTCGGCCCCGATTGCTGGCGGGGGATCGGCTCCGGCCGCCCGGCACTGGTCGGGCCGGTGATCTGTTCGGGCCGGCCGGCGGTGGTGCGGCCCGCGGCAGCGGGCGCGCGGCCGCCTGCCGTCGGCAGCGGGCCAAGCCAGGTCGCGCTCAGCCGGCAGGGACGGAAGTTGGAGCCGGACCAGGCGCCGCCGTCGCTGCTGATGCTGCGGTTGTCGTGGACCCGGCCGGTATAGGTCGATTTCGCATCCGATCCCCCGAGTGAGATGTCGATCGAGAAGCGGCCGCCCGGCAGCAGCGGCGCGAAGCCGATGATGGCGCCGAAACTGTTCACGTCGGGACCGGGCATGCGGGCGGTCAGCATCGCGCCGTCGCTGCTGAGGATGAAGCTCCGGCTGGTGCTGCTGCCCTCGCAGCGCTCCTCGGCACGCCAGCGCCCTTCCGGCGCGCGCCCCTGCGCCGCCGCCTCTGTGGCCAGGGCACCGAGGCAGATGCCGGCCAGCACGCCGGCGACGCGGGCGCTGCCTCTCATCGCGCCAGCGCCCGGCAATGCTCGGGCGGCAGGAACAGGTCGATGTGCTCGCCGGTGGCGACCGGTACCCCGGCCGGAAGGCTCACGCGAAAGACCGGTGCGGGCGCCTCGCACGCCCCGCCCCCCAGCTCGACCTCCGCCCATACGTCGCGGGTCGCGCCCAGGAAGGTGGTGCGCAGCACCCGCGCCGGCAGCACGTTCTGCTCGCCCTGGCGCGCTGTCCCGACCAGCCGGATCTCGTGCGGGCGGATGCTGAGCGCGGTCTCGCCCTGCCCCAGCCGGCCCGACCCGGAGCGCAGGGTGAAGCCGTCGAAGCGGACCAGGCCGCCGCCCTGGTGCCGGCCGCGCAGCAGGTTGGTGCCGCCCAGGAACTGCGCGACGAACGCACTGTCGGGCCGGGCGAACACCTCCTCGGGGGGGCCCGCCTGCTCGATGCGGCCGTGGTTCATCACCACGATCTGGTCAGCGGTGGTCATCGCCTCGATCTGGTCGTGGGTGACATAGACGCTGGTGGTTCGGAACGCATCGTGCAGCCTTCGGATCTCGAAGCGCATCTCCTCGCGCAGGCCGGCATCGAGGTTGGACAGCGGCTCGTCGAGCAGCAGGGTCTGGGGCTCCACCACCATGGCGCGGGCCAGCGCCACGCGCTGCTGCTGGCCGCCGGAAAGCTCGGCCGGGTAGCGATCGGCGATGCCGTCGAGCCGCACCACGTCCAGCATGCGCCGCACCCGCCCCTCCACCTCGGCCCGGCCCAGCCGGCGCAGGCGCAGGCCGTAGCCGATATTCTCGGCCACCGTCATATGCGGCCACAAGGCATATGATTGGAAGATCATGGCCATGTTGCGGTCCTCGGGCGGCAGCGACCTGCCCGGCTCGCTGATCAGCCTGCCATGCAGGTGGATGCTGCCGGCATCGGGATCGATGAAGCCGGCGATCAGGCGCAGCGTGGTGGTCTTGCCGCAGCCGGAGGGGCCGAGCAGCGTCACCAGCGCGCCGTCGGCGATCTCCAGGCTGACCTGGTCGAGGGCAATCGTGTCGCCGAAGCGCCTGGTCAGGCCGGAAAGCAGCAGCTCAGCCAATCTCCCACCCCCGGGGCGGCAGAGGTCGCGGCGCGCGCCGGGCGGCCTGGTGCCGTGCGAAGTGACGCCGTTCCTGCATGCGAGT
>JADYYZ010000328.1 GCA_020853405.1 Acetobacteraceae bacterium | reverse complement strand
CGCACTCCGCCCAGCCTTCCGCGTGAGCACCGCGAACAACTCGCCGAGGGCCTGCACGGGGACCATCACCTCGTGCTCGGCAAGACCGTTCAACACGTCGAGCGCGACGATCTTCTTGCCCGCACCATTCACGCCCTCCGCGTAGGCGAGGACGTTGGTGTCGAGCGCGATCCGCACCTCAGCGCTCGTACAGCTCGTCGCGGCGCCACTTGCCCGCCTTGATGACCGGCTGGCGCGCGAGCCGCTCCAGCAGCGCCGTGCGTGCACTGGCGCGGCCGGCGTCCGACGCGTCGCAGGGAATGATCTTCGCGACGGGCTTGCCGTGGGCCGTCACCACAAAGACGCGCCGCTCCTCGCGCACCTCGCGCAGGAGACGGGAGAACGCCCGATTGGCTTCGGCGGCTGAGATCGTCTGGTCCATGCCGAGACATTAGTGAATTGCACTACTTCCTGCAACCCGACCCTGCCGGCGATGGCAGGCGCCTTTCCAACCCCAGGAGAACTCCATGCGCAACTTCATCCAGCCGGGCGACAGCCTGGCGGCCGCGGTGCCGTACGCCGGCGGCGTCACCTCCGGCCAGGGCATGCTGGTCGGCGCCTTGTTCGGCGTCGCCGCCGTCGATGGTGCCCAGAACGCGGTGATCGAGATCGCCACCAAGGGCGTGTTCGACCTCACCAAGGAGCCGTCGCTGGCGATCAGCGCCGGTGCCCGCGTGTTCTGGGACAATACCAACCGCCGCATCACCACGACAGCGACGGGCAACTTCCAGGTCGGCATCGTCGTGCTGGCGGCGCTCGCTGCGGACGCGACCGCCCGCGTGGTGCTGCTGCGCGCGCCGGCCTCCGGCGCCTGAGGGCGGGCGCACCTGGTGTTCCACACCACGCACGATTTCTCGCTGCTGCTCGGCGACGGCAGCGGACGGATCGTGCTGCCCACCCCGCCGGCCGATCCTGGCACGCTGCTGCTGCCGTCCGTGCTGTGGCGCGCCGACTTCGGCGTCGCCGTGGAGGCGCCGACGCTGGTGGGTGGCGGGGGGAGCAGCGCGCCGGCCGCACCCACCATCGCCAACCTGGAGCTGGTGTTCGACTTCGATTTCGGCGCGCTGGCGGCCGGCGCCTTCCCTGCCTCGCTCGCCTCCCAGGCCGGCTCCGCTGCCTCGGCCGCGGTGGCGGTCGGCCAGGGCGCGCCGACCATCGGCACCGTCACCGGGTCGCGCCGGGGCGTGCTGTTCGACGGCAGTTCGGACCGCCTCGCCGTCACCAACGTGCTGGCAACCCTGCTGCCGGTGAACCCGGATGCCGAGTTCCTGGTCGCCGTGGTCGGCCGCGTTTCTGACCGCGCCAACCCGGGGACGTTCTTCGACATCACCCGCGACAACCAGTCCGGTGCCTTCACCCTCAACCGTTACTCGTTCACCCACGGCGGCGGGACGGGCGAGACCTTCATCGGCTCTAGCCAGCTGGTCTGGCGCCGCGCCGACGGCAGCAACCGGTCTGACGCCAGCCTCGGCACGGCGTGGGCGCTCAACAGCACGCTGCGCCTGGTCGGCCGCGCCGGCCCGCCGGGCGACACCATCAACCGGGCGATGCTGAACAACGGCACCAAATCCTCGTCCGCGAGCCGCAGCGTCACCGCCTCGGGCGGCAACTGGAACCGCCTCACCCTCGGCGCCCTGATGGCCGACACCGCGCAAACCACCTGGTCGCGCTACCTCAACGGCGCCATCGAGCGTGTCCTGGCCTATCGCGCCACCACGCCGGGGGCTGCCAACGACGCCGCGCTGGACACCGTCGAGGCCGCGCTCGCCGGCTACTACAGCTGAGCCGCCATGCCGGTCGTCCTGGAAGTCGAGCGCGGCCAGTCGGAGAGCGCCTTCGACGTCAACCTCGCCAGCTACGTCTATGTCGAGCAGGCGCTCCAGCCCACCCGCAGCATCCCCGGCCGCACCGCCTACCAGCAGGAGGTCACGCGCCTCACCGGCTGGACCTTCAACAGCCGGGGCGACAGCTACGCCAACCCGCCGAACGAGCCGCCCGTCCCGGTGCGCTGGGGTGGCACCTCGTTCGTCGATGACTGGATTCTGCCGCCCGCCGACCTGACCCCGCTCGCCTCCAACGGCGATCCACGCCTCGCCGGGCTCAGGGGCGAGGCCTACTTCCAAAACCTCGATGCCATCCTGGCGGCGCATGCGGCCGCCGCGGACGCGGTCAGCATCCAGTGGTTCCGCCAGACCTGGGAGAGTTCTGACCCGTCCTGGCCGTTCGACATTGCGGCCTACGCCCGCGCAATCACGCTGTTCACCAACTTCGAGATTTTCAAGTGCAACGCGGCCGCCCCCGGCAAGCCGGCTGCGGTGTTCGTGGTTATGCCGGGCCAGGCCGACCGCGGCGGCCTCAACCACGCACTGATTCGCGAAGTGCACCTGCATCTCGCCGTCAACGGCCGGCGCTCGTCGCGGCCGAGCCTGGGAAGCTTCCCGGTGCTGCCGCACTTCCGGATCGCCACCGGGGCGACGCTGGAACTCTCGATGGCCTCGGCCTACCAGGCGGATACGGGCCTGACCAATGGCAGCGGCGCGACCGCCGACAACGCGCACCAGTCGGCCGGCAGCACCCAGCGCACCGGCATGGCGCGGGCCATCGAGGTGGCGCGCTGGCTGGCCCCCGTGGCGCCGCGCCCGTTCGACCGCGCGCCGGTGCTGCTGCACGCGTTCAGGAAACCCGGCACCACCGACGTGGTGCGCCTGCGCGTCCGCATCACGCCAAACAATTTCCTGGCCTGGCAGGGCCCGGCGCCGGAGGATTCTGACCTCACCGTGCTGGGCGGCTTTTCCAGCAGCCCGTCGCAGGCACACATTTTTCTGCACCAGGGGCCGATCGACAGCACCACCGTCCCCACCGCGATCGCCGCCACCGCGGTCACGGTCGACAATGCCGATCGTACCAAAGGCTGGGGCTATCTCGACATCACGCTCGCCGTTCCCGTGCCGGCGAACGGGTTCGTCTCGCTCAGCCCCAGCCAGAACGCGCCCGGATACACCCGCCGCGGCGAGGCGATCGCACCCTCGCTGAAGCGCAAGATCGGCCTCTACGAGGCGCTGGTTGCAGCGCCGGACATCACCGCGGGGTTCCCCGACCTGCTCGGCCCGGCCCCGTCCTACGTCCTGCCGCTCGTGCACGCGACCAACGTCCCGATCACCCAGGAGGATCCTGCCACGATGGCCGATCTCACCGCCGCTGGCATCACGCTGGTGGAAAACTGGCTCCGCACCCAGATCACCCATGCCGGCCTTCGCAAGAGCGGCACCGAAGTCTCGGCCGCCGGCTATGCCCGTGCCGCCATCACCTGGTCGGCGAACGGCGCGCCGATAGAAAATACCAACCAGCTCGATTTCGGCACCGCGATCACCGACACCGGCATCGACGAGGTCGCCGGCTACACCGCCGCCACCGGCGGTTCCGCGGTCGTCGTCAAGGCGATCCCGACGCAGACCCCGAGCAGCCAGGTCGTCCGGCTCGCTGCCGGCGCGCTGGACGGCGTCGCCGCCTGAATCTTTCCAAAGGAACTCTCACATGCCGATCGACCTGCCGCCCGAGCGCGAGCTGGTGGTGCTGGGGGCTGCCGGTGCTGCTGGCGCGCTCGGGCGCTACCTGGGCTGGGTGCGCGCGGCCCAGCACAAGCCGCTGGGCCGCTGGACCTTCTGCTTCCAGCTGCCGGTTGGATGCGCGCTCGGCATCTCCGGCGGCATGGCGGCGATCTCGGCCGGCGCCGAGAATTTCTGGCAGGTCATGCTGGTTGCCCAGGTCTGCGGCATCCTCGGCCCCGATGCCGTCGACCTGCTGATCGACCTCGCGCGCGCCCGGCTGGGGTCAGGCAAGCCGTGACCGCCTTCGCGGACGCCATGGCTGTGATCGTGGCGGATCCCAATCTCGGCGTGCCCGCGATCTACCGCCCGGGCGGCATCGGTGATGGCATCGCCATCCGTGTCGTGCGGAGCGCGCCCGACGAAGTAGTTGATGCCTTCGGCACCAGCCTGCTCCGGCCCACGGATGTCTTGCTGGTCGCCGCGTCCGACGTGCCGGAGCCGGCCAAGGGCGACGTGGTGCTGGTTGGCAGCGAGACGCTGACCGTGCTGGTGGCGATCCGCGATCCAGTCGGCGCCGCGCACCGGCTGCTGTGCGCGCGATAGCCCATGTCGACCGCGCGCGAGACCGCGATCACCGCGCTGCTGGGCCTGGCCCAGGCACTGCCTGGCCTCACCGCGCTGCGCAATGCCGCTTGGCCGGAGCGCGTACCGCCGGGCGGGCTGGTCGTCGTGCGCGACGGCGAGACCATTGAGGAGGAGGCGATGCTCTCGCCACTGTCCTACGGCATCGTGCATCGGGCCGATGTCGAAGTGTTCGCCGATGGCGAGGCCGCGCGTGACGCGATCATCGGAGCCTTGGCAGGTGCGATCGCTGCCGACCGCACGCTGGGCGGCGCCGTCGAGTGGGCCGAAGCCTCCAGCCCGGACTATGACATCGTCGCCCCAGAGGGAGCGGCGCTGGTGGCGGGAGCGTCCGTGTCGGTGCGCCTGATGTTCACCGTGCCTGGAAGCCCTTTAGCATAGCCGCTTCAACGCATAAGATTGGGCAACAGGATCCCCCCAATTGGTTCTCATGAACAGCGGACTGGCTGATCGTGCCGAGGCGCACCCGCAACAAACGCAAATCGCCCACCCGCCGTAAACTTATAGACATCGGCGAGAAGTTTGGCCGCCTGACTGTAGAGGACATCGGAGATTCTTACGTTTGGAAGGGGCGCAAGAGCCATCGACGGTTGATCTGCGTTTGCACTTGTGGTTCATATTGTGAAGTACGGTCTTACCAGCTGCGGTCTGGTCACACTAAAAGCTGCGGCTGTCTGAGGCGTGAGCTTGCTGCCAAGAACAAGTACAGGCATGGATCACGAGCCAGAGACGGAATCACTCGAGACTACATTCTCTGGCGTGATCTACGCGCGCGATATCCCGACTCGATTACTCGCAGATGGTGCGCAGACCGGGGTAAGGGCTTCCTGTATTTCCTTCGCGATGTTGGACCGCGACCCAGCGACGGGCATCGACTGGTCCGGCTTGACCCGAAGAAGAAGTGGTCGCGAGCCAATTGCGAATGGTCCGTTTCGCCAAAGAGGACTGGCACCCCCAGGCGATGGCTCCAGCTCGGCGGCAGGACAGTGACCCTTCGCGAGGCCGCCGAAATCTCTGGCGTTAAGTACGACACGCTGTGGGCGCGGCTGAAGCGCGGTTGGCCCCTGAAGCGCGCGATCGAGCCGTAGTGCGTATTTCCGTTGGCCTGAACACGACCTTCGCTGATGTGCTGGAATCGGTGGCGGCGGACGGCCGCGCCGCCGTCACCGCGGGCATCCGCGACGCCACGACCGATCTCACGAACACGCTGCGTGCGCAGGTCCGGGCAAACTTCGCGTCGCGCAGCCTGCCCACCTCCTGGCAGCAGCTCGACTTTCCCCGGCGCGGCCAGAGCCTCCGCGCCGCCGGCCGGGTGTTCTCGCGGGTGCCGGTGATCGTCGACTCCTACACCGAGGCACGCAGCATCCGCGGCAGGCGTGGGCAGCGGTTGGCCATCCCCACAGGCTGGAACGCTGTTCGGGGCCGGCGCGGGCGTGGCGAGGCCGGCGTGCGCATCACGACAGCGCAGATGGCCGCCAACCCGAAATCCTTCGTGGTGCCAGCCAAGGGGCGTCCGGACGTGCTGCTCTGGTGCCTGCCCGTGGCGCAGGGTGAAACCCGCGTGAGCGCCCGCGGACGCCGCACACGTGCGCTGGTGGCTGGTGGCGCTGTCCAGG
>JADYYZ010000327.1 GCA_020853405.1 Acetobacteraceae bacterium | reverse complement strand
GGCTGATGCCGCGGAGGCTCGCGATGGCGGAAAGGTCGAGCACGCGCTCGTCGGGCATGTGCAGGACGCGGGCCGGATAGAAATCGGTGCCGCCCGCAAGCGGCACCGCGCCGCCGTGCGCCAGTGCCGCGATCGCATCCTCCAGCCGCTCCGGCCGCAGATAGGCCATGTATCGGTGCGCTTCCCCCCGTCTTGCTCGCGTCTGGCTCCGGTCTGGCGGGCATGCCGCCGGTTCCCCCGCCGCCCGGGGAATGCCCGGGCGGATCGTTTGCACACATACGATGTCGCCGGGGACGGCGCCGCGTCAACCGCGGCCGCCCGGCGGCTTCAGGCTTTCGGGGTCCAGAACGGGGCGGGCACCATCAGCGAGGTCTGCTGGTGTTCCAGCGCGCCGAGTTTCGCGCTTTCAGCGAGGTAGTTCTGCCAGCCGTTATCGGCCATCATCACGGCGCGCTTGGCCGCCCGGTCGGCGGCATCCTTGTACTGCCAGATGTGAAGGTAGGAGTTGATCTCGCCGGTCTCGGCGATCAGGTAGGCGAGCGGCTGGCCGCCGAGCGCGCTGGTCTGCGGCCCCATCCCCAGTTCCTTGTACAGCGCGAGGTGCCGGTTGATGGTGCCGGGCTTGCAGCGATAGGTGCGCACGTCGAACAGCATGGTCTGGTCCCTTCGGATCGCCTGCCCGGCGGGCTGCCGGCGGCGGGGCCGAGCCTTCCGGCAGGGCGGATGGCTGTCAACGCGGGGGGCGTCGGCGGTTGCGGCGCAGCCCCGCACGCTCTATCGCGCCAGGGAAGGTTGGCAGGAGAATCCGGGATGGCGCGCATCGGTTTCGTCGGCCTCGGCAACATGGGCCTGCCCATGGCGCTGAACCTGGCCAAGGCAGGGCACGCGGTGGCCGCGTTCGACGCGACCGAGGCCGCGCGTGCGCGGGCGAAGGACGCAGGGCTTCGGCTGGCGGCGAGTGCCGGCGCAACCGCCGACGAGGCCGATGCGGTGATCACCATGCTGCCCGACGGCAAGATAGCGCGCGGCGTCTGGCTCGATGGCGGGCTGCTGGCCGCGCTGCCGGCGAAGGCGCTGGCGATCGATTGCAGCACCATCGATGTTGCCACCGCCCGGGTATTGGCCGATGCGGCCGAGGCAGCGCGACGCATGATGCTGGATGCCCCCGTTTCCGGCGGCGTGATGGGGGCGGGGGCCGGCACGCTCACCTTCATGGTGGGCGGCGCGAATGAGGCGTTCGCGCGGGCCGAGCCGATCCTGAAGGCGATGGGCCGCACCATCGCCCACGCCGGCGGCCCCGGCGCCGGCCAGGCGGCCAAGATCTGCAACAACATGGTGCTGGGCATCTCGATGATCGCGGTGTGCGAGGCGTTCGCGCTGGCCGAGAAACTGGGCCTGTCGCACCAGGCGCTGTTCGACATCGCCTCGAAATCGTCGGGCCAGTGCTGGTCGCTGACCACCTACTGCCCGGTGCCGGGGCCGGTGCCGACCAGCCCCGCCAACCGCGACTACGCGCCCGGCTTCGCCGCGGCGATGATGCTGAAGGACCTGAAACTCGCCCAGGCAGCCGTGGCCGAGGCCGGCGCGGAAACACCGCTCGGTGCGCACGCGGCGGCGCTCTATGAGAAGTTCGTCGAGGCGGGCGGCGGCGCGACCGATTTCTCCGGCATCATCCGCATGCTGCGCCTGTGAGCGCCGAGGAGATCCTGCGCCGCGTCTTCGGCCACCGGGGGTTTCGCCCGGGCCAGGGGCAGGTGGTGGGTGCAATCATGGCCGGCCGCGACGTGCTGGCGGTGATGCCCACGGGGGCCGGCAAGTCGCTGTGCTACCAGGTGCCGGCGGTGGCGAAAGGGGGTGTCGGCATCGTCGTCTCGCCGCTGGTGGCGCTGATGCAGGACCAGGTCGCGCGCCTTCGCGATGCGGGCGTGGCGGCGGCCAGCGTCAACTCGTCGCAGCCGTGGGGTGCCAACGCCGACGCCTGGCGCGCCGCCGTGCGTGGAGATTTGCGCCTGCTCTACATGTCGCCGGAGCGGCTGACCGACCAGCGCATGCTGGACGCGCTGCCCCGCCTGAACCTGTCGTTGTTCGCGGTCGACGAAGCGCATTGCGTCAGCCAGTGGGGCCATGATTTCCGACCCGACTACATGGGCCTGTCGGCGCTTCGCGAACGCTTCCCCGGCGTGCCGATCGCCGCGCTGACCGCCACCGCCGATGCCCGCACCCGCGATGAGATCGCGCGCGTGCTGCTGCGCGCGGCGCCGCTCGTGCACGTGGCCGGGTTCGACCGGCCGAACATCGCGATCGGCATCGAGCGGCGCCAGAAGAATGACCGCCGCCTGCTGGGGCTGGCGCAGCGGCTCCGCGGACAGAGCGGCATCGTCTATTGCCCGAGCCGCGCCCGCACCGAGAGACTGGCCGCCGAGCTCGCCGGCCTCGGCCTCAGTGCGTTCCCCTACCACGCCGGCATGGAGGCGGATGCGCGGCGCGCCGCACTCGACCGGTTCGTGACCGAACCGGGTGCGGTGGCGGTCGCGACCATCGCCTTCGGCATGGGCATCGACAAGCCGGATGTACGTTTCGTGCTGCATGCCGGCCTGCCCGGGAGCATCGAGGCCTACTACCAGGAGATCGGGCGCGCGGGGCGCGACGGCGATCCGGCACAGGCGGTGATGCTGTACGGCATGGACGACGTGATGCTGCGCCGCCGCTTCATCGCGCAGTCGAGCGCCACGCCGGCGCGCAAGCGGGTCGAGCTCGCCCGGCTGTCCGCGCTGATGGATTTCATCGAGGCCCCGGGCTGCCGCAAGCAGGCGCTGCTCGGCCATTTCGGCGAGCGGGCGGACGGCTGCGGGCGCTGCGATGCCTGCCTTGGCAGATCGTTCCTGCCCGATGCGCGGGAGCGGCCGCGGCGTGCCGGCGCCCTGCCTTCGGGTGCCGATGCTGCCGCGCCGGCGCGGGCGGCGGATGGCGACCTGCTGGCGGCGCTGAAGGCCAGGCGCCTGGAACTCGCCCGCGCGCAGGCGGTGCCCGCCTATGTCGTGTTCCCCGACGCGACGCTGATGGCGATGGTGGCGACGCGGCCCGAGAGCCGCGAGGCGCTGCGCACGGTAAGCGGCGTGGGCGAGGCGAAACTTGCGCGCTACGCTGACGCCTTCCTGGCGGTGATCCGCCGCCATTCCGCCTGAGCCCCTGCCGCTGAGACCACTCCCGCCCGGCCCGCCCGCGCGCCATCATCGACCACAAGGGAATTCCCGCCATGGACCGTCCGATCGTACGCCCCCCCGCGCTCGATCTCGATTCGCCCGGCCGGCGCGACTACTGGGTGGCGCTGGAGCACGACAGCATCTGGGGCGACCACCTGATGCCGCTGAGCGTGATGGTCGGGCCGGAGGCGAAGCCGGCCGAGGGGCTGGTGGTGTTCGGCTCGAACCACGGCAATGAGTACGAGGGGCCGGTGGCGATCCGCCACCTGATGCGTGACATCGACGCGGCAAGGGTTCGCGGGCGGATCATCCTGGTGCCGGTGCTGAACCCGGCCGCCTTCCGCGCCGGCACCCGCGACAGCACGCTGGATGACCGGGTGAACCTGAACCGCGCCTTCATCGACGGCGCCGGCCGTCGCCCCGGCATCAGCGGCATCACCCACCGCATCGCCGACTTCGTGCGCACCCATATCTGGCCGCGCGTGCATGTCGTGATCGACCTGCATTCCGGCGGCGAGGTGGCGCGCTTCATGCCCTGCACCAGCTTCCATCCGATCGCCGACCCGGTGCAGGGGCGACGGATCGAGGAGACCGCGCGCTGGTTCGGCACGCCGCTGGTGATGACCTACCAGAACGAGACCCCCGGCCTGCTGACGAGCGAGGCGGAGCGGCTGGGCAAGATCACGGTCGGCACCGAGCTGGGCTGGGGCGCGGCGGTCTACGAGGAGGGCGTGCGCTGGGCCCGCCACGGCGCGATCGCGGCGGCGATCCACCACGGCCAGCTCGAGGGCAGCATCGCGCCGATCGCGCACCACCGCGACGGCACGCAGGTGATGGCAGCGATGGTCGATCGCGCCTGCTTCACGGTGGCGCCCTTCGCCGGCCACTACGAATGCGTGCTTGCCTGCGGGACGCGGGTGAAGAAGGGCGACGTGGTCGGGAAGCTGCACGATTTCGAGCGGATCGACCTTGATCCCTGGCCGGTGCGGGCCGG
>JADYYZ010000326.1 GCA_020853405.1 Acetobacteraceae bacterium | reverse complement strand
GGGATGCCGAGCCGGGTGGACAGCGAACCGGCGGCGACGTTGCGCACCACCACCTCCAGCGGGATGATCTCGACCTCGCGGATCAGCTGTTCGCGCATGTTCAACCGGCGCACGAAATGGGTGGGAATGCCGATCTCGCCCAGCCGCGTCATCAGGAACTCGCTGATGCGGTTGTTCAGCACGCCCTTGCCGGTGATCACGCCCTTTTTCTGGGCGTTGAAGGCGGTGGCGTCGTCCTTGAAGTACTGCACCAGGGTGCCGGGTTCGGGCCCCTCGAACAGGATTTTTGCCTTGCCCTCGTAGAGCTGGCGGCGTCGGGCCATGGCGGTTTCGTGTCCCGGTTCTGCCGCGCGTGGGAAGACGGCACGGCCTTGCCCCGGATATAGCAAGCCGGTGCCGGCCGCGCCAAACCCGCGGGGCCGGGCAGGGTTGCGCCCGCGCGTCGGGCGGTTCAGCCCCCGGCGGAAGGCTGCCCGGCCTCGGCCGGCGCCGCGCCCGCCGGCGCTTCCGCGGGGTGGTCGGCCGGTGGCAGTTTCACCGGCAGCAGGGCCGCCAGCGGTGCGCTCAGTGCCGCCCGGCGTGGCAGCAGGTCGCGGTGCGCCAGCAGGTCGCGGTGCGCCAGCAGGTCGCGGTGCGCCCGCAGGTCGCGGTGCGGCAGAGTGTTCGTCGATTCGCCCATGCCTGCCAGCCGACCAGCCGACGATGGCGCGCCGCGGGCAGGATCTTGGGCGGGATGTGGCAAAGGGGCCAGCACAGAGTGGTGCAAAGCCCGGCGCGGTTTGCTAGACGCTGCCCAGCATTGACCGACGCTGCCTTGGCCCGAGGAGCCGCCATCCATGTCCACCGACGCCTTCGCCGACCGCCAGAAGGGGTTCGAGGCGAAATACAAGCTCGACCAGGAGCAGGAGTTCCGTGCCCAGAGCCGACGCAATCGCCTGTTCGGGCTCTGGGTCGCCGGCAAACTGGGCAAGCAGGGGACGGACGCGGAAGCCTATGCGCGGGAGGTGATCGCGTCGGACATGCAGAAGCCCGGGCACGACGACGTGATCGGCAAGGTCAGCGCCGACCTCGACAAGGCAGGGCGCAGCATCGCCAAGGCCGACCTCGAGGCCGAGTATGTGCGGCTGCTTGCCGAGGCGCGCGGCCAGGTTGCCGCCGAAACGCCGAAGGGCTGAACCGAGAGCCAGCCCGCCGGCGGCGGCGGGCTGGTGCCTTGCCGGCCGGCCGGGTCGCTCCCGCCCCCCGGGAAGCAGCGGTCAATGCGCGTCGGGCGGCGGCTCCAGGCGCGGCCGCGACAGCAGCAGCACAAGCGGCGCCACCAGGAAGAACGACGCTGCCATCAGCATCAGCACGTCGTTGAAGGCGAGCGTCCAGGCCTGGCGGTCGACCATGCGCTCCAGCAGCCGAAGCGCCTGCGCGCCGGCGTCGCCCCCGGACGGGTCGAAATGCGTGGTGAGCTGGCCGAGCCGCGCCACCGCCACCGGGTTGTCGAAGCGCAAGCCCTCCACCAGGTGCAGCCGGTGCAGCGCGAAGCGGCCCTGCAGCACGCTGTTGATCACCGCAAGCCCGACCGCGCCGCCCAGGTTGCGCATCAGGTTATAGAGACCCGCGGCGTTCTTCACGCGTGACGGCGCGAGCGTTCCCAGCGCGATCTGGTTGGTCGGCAGCATCACGAAACTGGTGCCGTAGCCGCGCAGCGCCTGCGGCAGGAACAGTTCCCAGAAGCCGCTTTCCGAGGTGAGCAGGCCGGTCAGCCAGATCGCGGTGCCGAAGGTCGCAAGCCCGATCACCTGGATGATCCTGAGATCGACGCGCCGCGCGAGCTCGCCCGCGGTCGGCCCTCCCATCAGCATGAAGACGCCGGTCACGAACATCGTCTCGCCGATCTCCAGCGCGTCGTAGCCGCGCACGCGCGCCAGGAACTGCGGCAGCACGTAGATCGAGCCGTAGAGCCCGATGCCCATCACGAAACTCATCACCGCGCCCACCGCGAAGTTGCGGTCGAGGAAGGCGCTGAGATCGACGATCGGCGCCCGGTTGGTCAGCACCCGCGCAAAGAAGCCGATGCCGGCGACGACCGCGATCACGCCGAGAACCCGCAATGTCCCGTCGCCGAACCAGTCCTGGCGCGGCCCTTCCTCCAGCACGTATTCCATGCAGCCGAGGAACACCGCGAGCAGCCCGAGGCCGGCGAAGTCGAAGCTCCGCGCCACCGTCGGGTCCGGCCGGTCGAGGTCCATGGTCCGCCACACCGCCGCCGCCACCGCAGCCCCGATCGGCACGTTGATCAGGAACAGCCAGTGCCACGAGAGGGTGGCGGTCAGCCAGCCGCCGACGGTCGGCCCCACCGTCGGCGCCATCGTCGCGACAAGGCCGATCAGCACGCTCATGCGCACCCGGCGCTGGCCGCGGAACAGGATGAACGAGGTCGCGAACACGGTCGGGATCATGGCGCCGCCGACGAACCCCTGGATCGCGCGGTAGGTCATCATCTCGCTCAGCGTCGTGGCGGTCGCGCACAGCGCCGAGGCGGCGGTGAAACCCAGCGCCGAGGCGCAGAACACCACCCGCGTCGACCACATGCGCGACAGCGTTCCCGACAGCGGGATCATCACCACCTCGGCGATCAGGTAGCTGGTCTGCACCCAGCTCGCCTCGTCGGCGGTGGCCGAAAGCCCGGCCTGGATCTCGGCCAGCGAGGCCGAGACGATCTGGATGTCGAGGATCGCCATGAACATGCCGACGACCATCACCATGAAGCCCAGGAAGTAGCGGCGCGGCACCGCCTGGCCAGGGCGGAACGCGGCAGGCGCGGGGGCGACGGGTCCGGCGGCGACGGCGGCGGCGGAGGACATGGTCCGCCGCCCTAGCGCGCGAACGCCGCCGTCAGCTCGGAAAGCGTGGTGCCGACCGCCGCCAGCACGCCCTTGGGCGCGGTCGGGTCGTCGCGGGTATCGACGCTCGGCTCCACCGACAGCCCGGGCCGCAGCAGGGCGGCGCGGTGGTCGCCGTCGATGCTGATGCGCACCGGCACGCGCTGCACGATCTTGGTGAAGTTGCCGGTGGCGTTCTCGGGCGGCAGCAGGCTGAACAGGGCGCCGGTCGCCGGTGCCATGCTGTCGACATGGCCGGGAATGGTCGTGCCCAGGGCATCGACGCTGATCGCCACCGGCTGGCCGCGATGCATGTGCGCGAGCTGCGTTTCCTTGAAGTTCGCGACCACGAACAGCGCGCCGGTTTCAGGCGCGAGCGCGATCAGATTGGTGCCGGCGCGCACGAACTGGCCGAGCTGGGCGGCGCGGTTGCCGACCTGGCCGGCGAAAGGCGCCCGGATCACGGTGTTGTCGAGGTCGATGCGCGCCAGTTCGGCGGCTGCGTTGGCCCGGGAGAGCGCTGCCCGGCGTTCCGCCGTGATCGCCTCCAGCACCGATTTCTGGGCACGCGCGGCCAGGATCGCTGCCTGGGCGGCGGTTACGCCCGCATCTGCCTTGCGGGTGTCCGCCTCGGCGCGGTCGAGCGCCTGGCGGCTGGTCCAGCCGCCGCCTACCAGGCTGCTGGCGCGGCCGGCGTCGGCGCGCGCGCGCACCGCCTCGGCCTGCGCCTGTTCCAGCGCGGCGTCGGCCTGGGTGATCGCGGCATCCTGCTGCGTCACCTGGCGGTCGGCGGTCTCCACCGCGGCGGCGGCGGCACTGACCGCTGCCTCGGCGGCGGCAAGCCGGGCCCGCCAGTCGCGATCCTCCAGCTGGATCAGCGGCTCGCCCGCCGTCACGTGCTGGTTGTCGGCGACCAGGATCGCGGCGACGTGGCCCTCGACACGCGCGGCCAGGATCGCGATGTCGCCCTGGATCGTCGCGTTGTCGGTCGATTCCAGGTAGCGCCAGACCTGGAAATACCAGTTGACGACCAGGGCGATGCCGATCGCGGCGAGCAGCAGCGCCGGCAGCCGCAGCAGGCGAAGCCAGCTTTTGCGGGGTGCCGTTTCGGGGGCGGGCGAGCCTGCGTTCGGCAGGGCGGGGGCGGAAAGGCTCGTGTCG
>JADYYZ010000325.1 GCA_020853405.1 Acetobacteraceae bacterium | reverse complement strand
GCCGGGGCATCGTGCTGAACGAGCCCTCGGTGGTCGCCATCGCCGACATCAAGGGCAAGAAGACGGTGCTGGCGGTCGGCGAGGAGGCCAAGAACATGCTGGGCCGCACGCCCGGCAACATCTCGGCTATCCGTCCCTTGCGCGACGGCGTGATCGCCGATTTCGAGATCGCCGAGGAGATGATCAAGCACTTCATCCGCAAGGTGCACAACCGGCGGGGCTTCGCCTCGCCGCTGATCATCGTCTGCGTGCCGTCCGGTTCCACCGCGGTTGAACGCCGCGCCATCCAGGAAAGCGCCGAATCGGCCGGCGCGCGCAAGGTGCTGCTGATCGAGGAACCGATGGCGGCCGCGATCGGTGCCGGGCTGCCGGTGACCGAGCCTTCCGGCAGCATGGTGGTCGATATCGGCGGCGGCACCACCGAGGTCGCCGTGATCTCGCTCGGCGGCATCGTCTATGCGCGCAGCGTGCGCGTCGGCGGCGACAAGATGGACGAGGGGATCATCTCCTATATCCGCCGCAACCATAATTTGCTGATCGGCGAGAGTTCGGCCGAGCGGATCAAGATGGAGATCGGTGCCGCCGCCGCCCCCGAATACGGCGAGGACGGGCCGCTGAAGGAAGTGAAGGGGCGCGACCTGATGAACGGGGTGCCGCGCGAGGTGGTGGTCTCCCAGCGCCAGATCGCCGAATCGCTGACCGAGCCGGTGAGCGCCATCGTCGAGGCGGTGAAGGTCGCGCTGGAGAACACGCCGCCCGAGCTCGCCGCCGACATCGTCGACAAGGGCATCGTGCTGACGGGGGGCGGCGCGCTGCTGCATCGGCTGGATTCGGTGCTGCGCGATGCCACCGGCCTGCCGGTCGTGGTGGCCGAGGAGGCGCTTTCGTGCGTCGCACTCGGCACCGGCCGGGCGCTGGAGGAGATGAAGCGCCTGCGCAACGTGCTGTCCAGCATGTATTGAGCCGGCCCGGGCGGCGCGGCCGGAGCGGCCCCCTCAGAACAGGAAGAAGCTCGACGCGCCGAGCGGTGCGGCCGATGCGAACTGGATGCCGACCAGCATGTCGGTCGCTTCATCGAAGGCGGTACCTGTATCGTTGACGGCAAGATAGCTGCCGGCCGCGCCGCCCGATGCGACGTCGATGCGCGTCACCGCAAGGCTGCTCGCGGTCGATGCGGCAAGGCTGGTCAGCTGCAGGACGAGGTCCGCGATGCTGGCAGCCGCCGCCAGCGCGATCGTGCTGGCCAGCGCGATGCTGCCTGGCGTCACGCCGGTGAACAGGGCGTCGGCAGCATTCTCGAACCCGATACGGTCACTGTCCTGGCCGGTGGCAGCGAAGCCGACGACCAGATCCGCCGACGCGGCCCGGCTGTCGGCGCCGGCTGTGAAGCGCACGATGTCGCGGCCGGCGCCGAGCTCGAGGCGATCCGCACCCAGGCCGCCGATCAGCACATCGTTGCCGTCACCACCCAGCAGCACGTCGTCGCCGGCGGCGGCGCCGATGAAATCATTGCCGGCGCCCCCTTCGATCCGGTTCGCGCTCGCATTGCCCCAGAGCAGGTCGGCACCCGCGCCGGCGACCAGGTTCTCGATCGCGACCAGCGTGTCACGGCCGGCCGCCAACGTATCCTGCGCGCCGCCCAGGTCGAGCGACACCCTGAGCGTGGCCATGGCATCCGAATAGTCGGCGGTGTCGATGCCCTCGTCGCCGCGCAGCGCGTCGTTGCCGGCACCGCCCGCCAGGATGTCGTCGCCGGCAAGGCCGGACAGCACGTTGTTGCCGGAATCGCCGGCCAGGCGATCGTCAAACCCGCTGCCGGCCAGGTTCTCGAAACCCGACAGGAAGTCGAGGCCGGCGCTGGCGGTCTGCTGCCAGCTTCCCTGCTGCGCAAGACTGACCAGGACACCCCCTGGCGCGGCCGTGTAGTGAACCAGGTCGATCCCCCCGCCGCCTTCCAGCACATCGTTGCCGTCGCGACCTTCGACGATGTCGTTGCCGCCTCCGCCATCCAGCCGGTTGTCGAGCGCGTTGCCGACCAGCGAATCCTTGAACGCACCGCCGATCGCGTTCTCGATTCCGATCAATGTGTCGATACCCGCCCCCTGGGTATCCTGCGGGACGGTGCGGCCGAGGTTCAGGATCACCCGGCCCGTGGCGGCGCCGTAGTCGGCGGTGTCGCTGCCATCGCCGCCATCGAGCGTGTCGGCGCCGGCACCACCGGTGAGCGTGTCGTCGCCATCCAGCCCCGCGAGCGTATCGTTTCCGTCGCCGCCATCCAGGCGGTTCATGGCCTGGTTTCCGGTGATCAAGTCGTTTCCCTCGCCACCCGTCGCGTTCTCGATCAGCGAGCGCGTGTCGCTGCCGTGCAGCAGGGCATTGGCGATCTGGCCGCGCGCATAGCCGCCATTGGGACCACCACCCAGATACGCAGCCTGGTGGGTGCTGGTGGAATCGACATCCGTCCAGTTGCCGGGGCCGAGGTCGATCGCGAGGTGATGCGCCGCGCCATAGGCCGAGAAGTCGTAGCTATCGGTTCCGCCGCCGTCCCAGATCGTGCGGAAAAGCACGTTGACCGGATCACCGGCCGCATCCGCCGGCCCGGGCTCCGGCGCGCCATCGACCCGTACCACACCGCTGCCGGGATCGAATTCGTAGCGCGTGTCGCCGGCGCGGAACGCGAAATTGGCGCCGTACAGATGCTGCAGCGCCCCGATGTCCGCCATCATGTAGGTCTGCGGGTGATGACCGTCCTGGTTCTGGTACCCCGCACCCGTGTCCATGCCGACGAAGCTGCGATAGGTCATCAGCGAGAACTCGTGCGAATCCGACTCTGCCGGCAGCGCGGGGAATCCGAACTCGGCGCTGTGCCCGTGCTTCAGGCCCAGCGCATGCCCGATCTCGTGCAGCACCGTGCGATAGCGCAGCGCGCCCGGGTTGAGTTCCTGCGGCAGGGTGGCGTTGAACCACACGTCGCCGCCCTTGTCGGTTGGGTAGGGCAGGTAGGCGTAGGCGACAAAGTTCGGGCCGTTGTTGCCGCCCGGGGTGCTGGTCATCGCCAGGCGGATGTCGGCCGAGGCCGGATCGGCGGCCGGCGCGATGGCAAGCGCGGTAAAACTGCTCACCTGGGCGAATGCCTGCGCCACCGCCCACGCCTGGCTGCCGGGGAGCTCGGCTGGGCCGGTCAGCGCCGAGAAGCCGCCGGGTTCAGGCGTGTAGGCATAGGCGAGTGCCGTCGCGGGCAGGCCATAGGTGATCGGCTGGGCCCACTTCGCGCTGTACAGCAGCCCATCGACCAGATCGATCCCCGACGCGTCGACCGGTGTGACCGCTGCCATGGCGAACGCCCCGCACTGAAACTCGCTGCACTGCGGGAAGCGCACGCCGTGCCTGCCCCGCGCGGCATGCCACCGCATGCACGCGAGCCTTGACGTACCATCTCGAAGGCGCGGGCTGTGTGACGCCGGTCACGCCAGGCAGAAACTGAACGGGCCGCCTCGGCCATTCACCGAAGGCGGCCCGCGTCAGGGAAGGCGCTTCAGGCGGCGCCCATCAGGCCGTCATTGCCGCCGGCGCGGTCTTCAGCCGCTTCACCAGCAGCTTGTTCAGCGCGTGCACATAGGCCCGTGCGCTGGCCACCAGCGTGTCGGTGTCCGCCCCCTGGCCGTCCACCGTCTTGCCGCCCTCGGAGAGGCGCACCGTGACCTTGGCCTGCGCATCGGTGCCTTCGGTGACGGCGCCGACGCTGAACAGCGTGAGCTCCGCATCGTGCGGATGGATCTGCCGGATCGCCTTGAAGGTGGCATCGACCGGGCCGTCGCCCATCGCCTCGGCCTTCTGCAACGTGCCGTCGACATCCAGCTCAAGCACCGCCCGCTGCGGCCCCTTGCTGCCGGCCCAGACTTCCAGGCTGACGAAGCGGATGGTGTCGTTGCCGCGCATCACCTCGTCATCGACCAGGGCGACGATGTCGTCGTCGTAGACGACCTTCTTCTTGTCGGCGAGATCCTTGAAGCGGCGGAACGCATCGTTCAGCGCATTGTCGCCGATATCCGCGTAGCCCAGCGCCTTCAGCTTGTCGCGGAACGCCGCGCGGCCGGAATGCTTGCCCAGCACCAGCGAGGTTTTTGCCCAGCCGACGCTTTCCGGCGTCATGATCTCGTAGGTCTGGGCGTTCTTCAGCACGCCGTCCTGGTGGATACCGCTTTCATGGGCGAAAGCGTTGCGCCCGACGATCGCCTTGTTCGGCTGCACATCGAAGCCGGTGATGCTCGCCAGCATTTTCGAGGTGCGGAGGATGCGCTCGGTCGTCACCTGGTTGGCACGGTTGAAACTGTCGGCCCGCACGCGCAACGCCATCACCACCTCCTCCAGGCTGGCGTTGCCGGCCCGTTCGCCGATGCCGTTGATGGTGCTTTCGATCTGGCGGGCGCCGGCACGCACGGCGGCCAGGCTGTTCGCCACCGCGAGGCCAAGGTCGTTGTGGCAATGGGTGGAGAGGATGACCTTCTCGGTGCCCGGCACCCGTTCCAGCAGCATGGTGAAGATCGAGGCATATTCCTCGGGCACGGCATAGCCGACGGTGTCGGGGATGTTGATGGTGGTCGCCCCCGCCCTGATCGCTGCCTCGACGCAGCGGCACAGGAAGTCGGGCTCGGTGCGGCTGCCGTCCTCGGCGCTCCATTCCACGTCGTCGGTGTGGTTGCGCGCGAGCGTCACCGAAGCGATGGTCATCTCCAGCACGCGCTCGGGTTCGACCTGCAGCTTGTATTTCATGTGCAGCGGGCTGGTGGAGACGAAGGTGTGGATGCGCTTGCGCCGGGCCGGCTTCACCGCCTCGGCCGCGCGCAGGATGTCGGCGGGCGCGGTGCGGGCCAGGCCGCAGACCACGGTGCCCTGGAGTTTCTCGGCGATCATGCGCACGCTGTCGAAGTCGCCCTGGCTTGCGATCGGGAACCCGGCCTCGATCACGTCCACCCCCAGATCCTCGAGCGCCTCCGCCAGGCGGAGCTTCTCCTCGAAATTCATCGAGAAGCCGGGCGATTGCTCGCCGTCGCGCAGCGTGGTGTCGAAGATGATGACGCGGCCAGGGGGCACGTCGCCGAAGGACGGGTGGTTGATGGTGGCATTCACGGCAGTCATCGGAATAGTCCTGCTGGATTGGGGTGGCGTTCGATCAAGCATGCCGGCCGAACAGGTGGCTGCGCCGGCCCGTGCCCCCGAAGCGATGCCGCGTAGCCTGCGGCGGTTACGCCCGGGGGTGCTTAAGTCGAAGAAGGCCCAGCGGGGCCAGCAACGCCGGCAGCCGCGCCGCCAGCAGGGCGGCAGCAGGCAGCATCGCGGCGGGCAGAAATTCAGCCATGGCCCGACAATGCCCGCCCCGCCGCCGCTTGGCAAGCGCGCCCCGCCGTCGCAGCCTGCCGCTGCGACGCGGCCGACGGAATGGCCCGCGTACGACCGGAGAGGAAATGCCCCATATCCTGATCCTGCGCCCGCTGCACCCCGATGCCATGGCGCTGTTCGATGCCAGGGCCGACATCACCTACGAGGTACTGGACCCGGTCGAGCCGAAGAAGCTGGAGGAGCGGATCGCGGCCGCCGATGCGATCAGCGTGCGCATCACCCCGATCCCGGCCGGGCTGATCGCGCGCGCCAACCGGCTGAAGACCGTCGCCCGCCACGGCGTCGGCTATGACGCGGTGGACGTGGCGGCGCTGACCGCGCGGCGCATTCCGCTCACCATCACCAGTGGCGCCAACAATGTCTCCGTCGCCGAACACGCGCTGGCGCTGATGCTGGCGGTTGCCAGGCGCATCCCGGAGATGAACGCGCGGCTTCGCGGTGGCAGCTGGGGCATGCTGGATGGGCGGCCGATGGTCGAGCTCGACGGGCGCACCGCGCTGGTGCTCGGCCATGGCCGCATCGGCCATCGGGTGGCCAGGCTCTGCCGTGCCTTCGGCATGCGCGTGCTGGTCAGCGACCCCTATATCGACCAGGCCAGCATCACCGCGGCCGG
>JADYYZ010000324.1 GCA_020853405.1 Acetobacteraceae bacterium | reverse complement strand
GTGGTGGCAACGCTCCGGGAACGGCTCGAAGGAGCAATGGATGCTGAAAAGCACGCCTGGCCGTCATGAGGTCGACGCGGACGGTGCCTCGGGCCGCGGCACGGGAAAGAAATGACCGATCCCTGGCTGGAACCGGTCGGAAACGGCGTCGAAACCGGAAATGGCGCGCCCGGAAGGATTCGAACCCTCAACCTCCAGATCCGTAGTCTAGCGCTCTATCCAGTTGAGCTACGGGCGCCCTGGCAAGGCGCGGGTGATAGCCCACGCCGCCCCATGCTTCAAGCCTCAAGCAGCGAGCTTGTCCAGCTCGCGCAGCAGCTGTTCACCCATCACCTGGGTCGAAACCTTGGCCATCCCCGGCTGCATGATGTCGGCGGTGCGGAAGCCGCCCGCCAACACCTTGGTGCAGGCCCGCTCGATCAGGGCGGCGTCCTCCTCCATGGCGAAGGAATAGCGCAGCAGCATCGCGAAACTCAGCACCTGCGCCAGCGGGTTGGCAATGCCACGGCCGGCGATGTCGGGGGCACTGCCATGGATCGGCTCGTACAGCGCGTTGCGCCGGCCGTCCTCCGACAGCCCGCCAAGCGTCGCACTCGGCAGCATGCCGAGCGAGCCGGTCAGCATGCTGGCAAGGTCAGACAGCAGGTCGCCGAACAGGTTGGTGGTGACGATCACGTCGAACTGGCGCGGGTTGCGCACCAGCTGCATCGCGCAGTTGTCGGCGTACATGTGCGACAGCTGCACGTCGGGGAACTCGGCCGCCCCCAGCGCGCTCACGGTCTGGCGCCACAGCAGGCCCGATTCCATCACGTTCGCCTTCTCGACCGAGCAGAGCCGGTTGCCGCGCCGGCGCGCGAGCTCGAAGCCGACGCGGGCCACGCGCTCGATCTCCGGCGTCGTGTAGACCTCGGTGTTGACGCCCTTCTTCGTGCCGTCGGGCAGGGTCTCGACGCCGCGCGGCTGGCCGAAATAGATGCCCCCCGTGCTCTCGCGCACGATCATGATGTCAAGGCCGCGCACCACCTCGGGCTTCAGCGTGCTGGCATCGACCAGAGGGTCAAGCACGGTGGCCGGACGCAGGTTGGCGAACAGGCCGAGGTCCTTGCGCAAGCTCAGGATCGCGAGCTCGGGCCGCTTGTCGAAGCCCAGCGTGTCCCACCTGGGGCCGCCGACGGCGCCGAACAGCACCGCATCGGCTGCCTTCGCCTTGGCCAGTGTCGCCTCGGTGATCGGGGTGCCGCGGGCATCGATGGCGGCGCCGCCGACCAGGTCCTCCTCGAGATCGAAACTGACCTGGCGGCGACGGTCCATCCAGTCGATCACGCGCCGGACCTCGCGCATCACCTCCGGCCCGATGCCGTCGCCCGGCAGGACCAGCAGCTTCTTGTTGGCAGTCATCCCCTCCCCCTTTCCGGTTGCAGCGCGCGTCAACCCGATCCCCATCGGTTGCGCGCGCCCCGTTCAGATCATGCTGCGTCTGCGGGCGCGCTCGACAGCCAGGGCCGGGCCGCCGCCGCCTTCTCCTCGAAACTGTCGATCGAGCCTTGTCTCTGCATGGTCAGGCCGATGTCGTCGAGCCCGTTCAGCAGGCAGTGGCGGCGGAACGCATCGACCTCGAAGCGGATGCGCTCGCCGTTCGGCCGCACCACTTCCTGGGCCTCCAGGTCGATCGTGATCCGGCTGTTGGCGCCAAGCCTGGCGTCCTGCATCAGCTGCTCGCAGATCTCCTGCGGCAGCCTGATCGGCAGGATGCCGTTCTTGAAGCAGTTGTTGTGGAAGATGTCGGCGAAGTCGGGTGCGATCACGCAGCGGATGCCGAAATCGAGCAGTGCCCAGGGTGCGTGCTCGCGCGAGGAGCCGCAGCCGAAATTCGGCCCGGCGATCAGGATCTCGGCGCGACGGTAGGGTTCCTGGTTGAGCACGAAGTCGGGGTTCTCGCTGCCGTCGGCGCGGAAGCGGATGGCATCGAACAGGTTCTTGCCGAGCCCGGTGCGCTTGATGGTCTTTAGGAAGCGGGCCGGGATGATCTTGTCGGTATCGACATTGGCCATCGGCAGGGGGGCGGCGATGCCGGTCAGTTTCGTGAAGGGCTGCATCAGCTGAACTCCCGCACGTCGGCAAGCCGGCCGCGGATCGCCGCGGCCACGGCCATCGCCGGGGAGACCAGGTGGGTGCGCCCGCCAGGCCCCTGGCGCCCCTCGAAATTGCGGTTGCTGGTGCTGGCAGAGCGCTGGCCGGGCCTCAGCTGGTCGGGGTTCATGCCCAGGCACATCGAGCATCCCGCCTCGCGCCACTCGAAGCCGGCCTCGGTGAAGATGCGGTCGAGCCCTTCCTGTTCGGCCTGGCGCTTCACCAGGCCGCTGCCCGGCACCACCATCGCGCGCACGCCCTCGGCCACCTTGCGGCCCCTGGCGATGGCGGCGGCGGCGCGCAGATCCTCGATCCGGCCGTTCGTGCAGGAGCCGAGGAAGACCACATCGACCGCGAGGTCGGAAACCTTCTGCCCGGGCGACAGGCCCATGTAGTCGAGCTTGCGCACCAGCTGCGCGCGCCGTGCCTCGTCCGCCTCGGCGGCGGGGTCGGGGATCGTGCCCTCGATCGTGGTCACATCCTCGGGGCTGGTGCCCCAGGTCACCATCGGCGCGATCTCGGCGGCCCGGATGGTCAGTGTCTTGTCGTAATGGGCGCCGGCATCCGACGGCAGCGTCCGCCACCAGGCGAGTGCCCGCTCCCACGCCTCGCCCTTCGGCGCGTGCGGGCGGCCCTTGATGTAGTCGAAGGTCGCCTGGTCGGGCGCGATCATGCCGGCCCGGGCGCCGGCTTCGATCGACATGTTGCAAACCGTCATGCGCCCGGCCATGTCGAGGCCGCGTATCACCTCGCCGGCGTACTCGATGACATGGCCGGTGCCGCCGCCGGTGCCGATCACGCCGATGATCTTCAGGATCACATCCTTCGCGGTGACCCCGACCGGAAGGGTGCCCGTGACGTCGATGAGAAAATTCTTCGCCGGCTTCTGCAGCAACGTCTGGGTGGCGAGCACATGCTCGACCTCGCTGGTGCCGATGCCGAAGGCGAGTGCCCCGAGCGCCCCGTGCGTGCTGGTGTGGGAATCACCGCAGACGATGGTCATGCCGGGCAGGCTGAGACCCTGTTCGGGGCCGATGATGTGCACGATGCCCTGGCGCGCATCGGTGATCGGGAAGTACGGCACGCCGAAATCCGCGACGTTCTTCTCCAGCGTCTCGACCTGCAGCCGGCTTTCCGGCTCGTCGATGCCCTTGCTGCGGTCGCTGGTCGGCACGTTGTGATCGGCGACCGCGATCGTGAGGTCGGGCCGGCGCACGCCGCGGTGCGCGGTGCGCAGGCCCTCGAACGCCTGCGGGCTGGTCACCTCGTGCACCAGGTGGCGGTCGATATAGAGCAGGCAGGTGCCGTCGGGCAGGCGCTCGACGATGTGCGCCTCCCAGATCTTGTCGAACAGGGTCTTTGCGGCGGGCATCGGCAGGGCGATCTCCGGCTCAGGCCTCGGCGGGCGCGTCGGCGGCGGGCGCGCCGGTAGCGGGCGTACCGGTAGCGGGCGGCGCCTCGGCGGCGGCGGCCTGGCCGGCAGCCCCGCGCAGCCCCGCCTTCTCGGCGATGCGGGCCGACTTGCCGCTGCGCCCGCGCAGGTAGTAGAGCTTGGCACGGCGCACGTCGCCACGGCGCACCACCTTGATCTCCGCGATCGAGGGGCTCAGCAACGGGAACACGCGCTCCACCCCCTCGCCGTAGGAAATCTTGCGCACCGTGAAGTTGCTGTTGATGCCGGCGTTCTTGCGGGCGATGCACACGCCCTCGAACGCCTGCACGCGGGTGCGTTCACCCTCCACCACCTTGACCGCGACGCGCAGCGTGTCGCCGGGCGCGAATTCCGGCACCGCGCGCGCCGCGAGCAGTGCGGCGGCCTGCGCCGCCTCGAACTTCTGCAGGATGTTCATGGTCGCTTCTCCGTCATGCAATCGTTGGCCGCCGCAGCTTCGGTGGCAAGGGGTGATCGAAGCAGGTCGGGCCTGCGGCGGCGTGTGAGTTCGAGTGCCGCGTCGCGGCGCCAGCGTGCGATCGCGCCGTGGTTGCCCGACAGCAGCACCTCCGGCACGCGCCGCCCCTGCCACTCGGCAGGTCGTGTATAGTGCGGATATTCCAGCAGCTTGCCGGAGAAACTCTCCTCGGCCGCGCTGTCGGCGGCGCCCATCACGCCGGGCAGCAGGCGCACCGCGGCATCAAGCAGGACCATCGCCGCGAGCTCGCCGCCCGACAGCACATAGTCGCCGATCGAGATCTCCTCGATGCCCCGGGCGTCGAGCACGCGCTGGTCGATGCCCTCGTAGCGGCCGCACAGCAGCACCACGCCGGGGCCTTCCGCCAGTGCCCGCGCCCGCGCCTGATCGAGCCGCATACCGCGCGGCGAGAGGCACAGGAAGGGCAGATGCGGCGCGCCGGCCGCCGCGATCGCGGCATCGACCACATCCGCGCGCATCACCATGCCCGGCCCGCCGCCGAACGGCGTGTCATCGACGCTGCGGTGGCGGCCGGACGCGGCGGCGCGGATATCGTGTGCGCTCAACGACCAGATGCCGCCCGCCAGCGCCCGGCCAGCAAGCGATTCGCCGAGCGGTCCGGGAAACATGCCCGGAAACAGCGTCAGCACGTGTGCCTGCCAGGTCATGCCGCTTCCCCGGCCGAGGGCGGCACCACGATTTCCTCCGGCAGGTTCACCACGATCCGCCCGCCTGCGGCATCGACCACGGGTACGGCGGCGCGGGTGAACGCCAGCAGCACCGAGGGACCCTGGCCCGCGATCTCCAGCACCGCGCCGGCGCCGTGGTCGTGCACCGCGACGACGCGGCCGAGCGGCCGGCCGGCCTCATCCTCGGCGGCAAGCCCCAGCAGGTCGGCGTGGTAGAACTCGCCCTCGGCCGGCGCCGCCAGCAGGGCGCGCTCGACATAGAGCATGGCGTTGGTCAGGCGAAGCGCCGCATCGCGGTCAGTCACACCTTCGATGCCGGCCAGCAGGCCGCCGCCCTGCCCGGTCACGCCCCCGGCGCGGCGAAGCACGACCGCCCGGCCCGCCTCGTCGCGAAGCGCCGCGTAGTCGAAGATCGCTGAAGGCGGGTCGGTGTAGGAGACGAGATGCACCAGGCCGCGCACCCCGTGCGGCCTGCCGATCCGTCCCATCAGAACCCGATCCGCCATGCCCCGCTGCCCAGCCTCTCTGCCGCGCCTCAGCCGGCCGTGGCGGCGGCGGCGGCCTTGGCGCGCTCCTGCGCCTTCTTCTTCGGCGCCGACTGCTTCGGCTGGTCGCGGATCTTCGGCGCCTCGACCAGGCCGAAATGGCCGAGGAAGCGGGCGACGCGCTCGGTCGGCAGTGCGCCCGCGCCCAGCCAGTGGCGCACGCGGTCGGGGTCGAACTTGATGCGGTCGTCGTGGTCCTGCGGCAGCATCGGGTTGAAGGCGCCGAGCTTCTCGATGAAGCGGCCGTCACGGGGGCTGCGGCTGTCGGCGACCACGATGTGATAGTAGGGGCGCTTCTTGGCGCCGGCGCGGGCAAGGCGGATTTTCAGGCTCATTCAGTCACTTCCTTCCGGTGATCTGCAGAACGTGATCGTCAGGACGCGTATCGTCGGAACCCATATCGTCAGAACGGGCGGCGGTTGCCGGGCAGCAGCGCGCCAAGCCCGCCCCGCATCAGGCCCTTCTGGCCGAGCTTCTCCATCCGCTTCATCATCGCCGAGACGTCGTCGAACTGGCGCAGCAGGCGGTTCACTTCCTCGACCTTCACGCCCGACCCGGCGGCGATCCGGCGCTTGCGGCTGGCCTTGATGATTTCCGGCTTCTGGCGCTCCTGCGGCGTCATCGAGCCGATGATCGCTGCCTGGCGGCGGATGATGCCGGTATCGAGGTTGGCATCCTTCAGCTGCGCCTTCATCTTGCCAACACCCGGCAGCATGCCCATCAGCCCCGAAAGGTCGCCCATCTTGCCGACCTGGGCGAGCTGGCTTCGGTAGTCCTCGAGGTCGAAGGTGCCCTTGCGGAGCTTCTTCGCGAGCCTCTCGGCTTCCTGCTGGTCGACCACAGCGGCGGCCTTTTCCACCAGGCTCACGACATCGCCCATGCCCAGGATGCGGCTGGCCACGCGCTCGGGGTGGAAATCCTCGAGCGCGTCGAGTTTCTCGCCCACGCCCACGAGCTTGATCGGCCTGCCGGTGACCGCGCGCATGGAAAGGGCGGCGCCGCCGCGCGCGTCGCCATCCATGCGGGTCAGCACGATGCCGCTGACGCCCAGCGCCTCGTTGAAGGCGCGGGCGGTGTTGACCGCGTCCTGGCCGGTCATCGCATCGACCACCAGCAGCGTCTCGTGCGGGGCGGCGACCAGGCTCACCGCCTTCACCTCCTCCATCAGCACGGTGTCGATCGAAAGCCGGCCGGCGGTATCCAGGATCACCACGTCGTGGCCGGAAAGTTTCGCGGCATCGACGGCGCGGGCGGCGATATCGACCGCGCCCTGGCCGGGCACGATCGGCAGCACATCGACACCGGCGCGCTCGCCGAGCTGGCGGAGCTGCTCCATCGCCGCCGGGCGCTGGGTGTCGAGGCTGGCAAGCAGCACCCGCTTCTTCGCGCGATCCTTCAGCCTGAGCGCGATCTTGCCGGCGGTGGTGGTCTTGCCGCTGCCCTGCAGGCCGGCCATCAGGATCGCGACCGGGGCCGGGGCGTTGAGGTCGATCCCGACCGCGCCCTCGCCGCCCAGCATCTCGACCATCGCGTCGTGGACGATCTTGACCACCTGCTGGCCGGGGCTGACCGAGCGGATGACGCTCTCGCCCACGGCCTGGGTGCGAACCTTGTCGATGAAGCTCCGTACCACCGGCAGCGCGACGTCGGCTTCAAGCAGCGCCACACGCACCTCGCGCAGCGCCTCGACCACGTCGGAATCGGTGAGCCGGCCGCGCTTGCGCAGCTTGTCGAAGATTCCACCCAGGCGATCCGAAAGCCCGTCGAACACGTCCTCGCTCCGCGGCAGCGGCCCCAAAACCCTTCGCGCCGCTGCGCGAGCCTTCGCGGAGCGGCGTTCCCGGCCGCCATCGGCAGCATCGGGCAAGGGGTCCCGGGGTGACCGGATGGCAGGCGGATGCGCCAGCGCGCGCGGGAAGTCAAGCGGCGGTCCCCGCGCCTTCGCGATGCGCGGGGCCAGGAACCGATGCCCCGGCTGCCTGCCCGCGGCAGCGAAAAGGGCCTGCCCGCGCCGGCGAAAGGGCCAGCCCGCGGCGGCGAAAGGGCCGGCCCGGCGATCGCGGAAATTGCGATCCGGCCACCGGGTGGCTATATCCCGCGCATGCCCAACTCCTGCGCCGCCGGGGCCGCGCGGCCGCCCTGCGCCGCCCAGGCCAGCCGCATACGCGCCATCCATCGCCGCGCGATCCCGGCCTGATCGCCATGCGCCCCCAGAAACCCGGCTTCCCGGAGCCGCAGCTGATCACCACGACCGAGGCGCTGGCCGCGTTCTGCGCGCCGCTGCACGCCGAAGCCTATGTCACGGTCGATACCGAGTTCATGCGCGAGCGCACCTTCTATCCCGACCTCTGCGTGGTGCAGGTCGCCGGCGCATCCGCAACCGCCGTGATCGATGCCGAGGCAGGCGGGATCGACCTTGCGCCGTTGTGGGCGCTGCTGCTGGACCAGGCCGTGACGAAGGTGTTCCACGCCGCGCGCCAGGATATCGAAATCGTCCTGCTCAAGACCGGCCGCACGCCGACGCCGCTGTTCGACACCCAGGTCGCGGCCATGGTCGCGGGCTTCGGCGACCAGGTCGCGTACGACGCGCTGGTTGCGGCACTTGCCGGCGGCCATATCGACAAGGCGTTCCGGTTCACCGACTGGTCGGCCCGCCCGCTGAGCCCCGACCAGCTCGCCTACGCTGCCTCCGACGTCACCTGGCTGCGCCGGGTCTACGAGAAACTCCACGCCAGGCTGGAGCGCGACGGTCGGCTTGCCTGGGTGGCCGAGGAGATGGCGAAGCTCGCCGACCCGGAGACCTACCGGCTCGACCCCGAGACCGCCTGGCTGCGGCTGAAGCCGCGCAGTGCCAACCGGAAATATCTCGCGGCGCTGCGCGCGGTGGCGGCCTGGCGCGAGCGCGAGGCGATGCGGCTCAACATTCCCCGCCAGCGCGTGGTGAAGGATGAGTCGCTTGCCGAGATCGCGGCCGCGCGCCCGGCCGATGCCGCCGCTCTCGCCCGCGTGCGCGGCTTCCCGCGCGGCCTCGCGGAGGGGAGGGCCGGTGCTGCCCTGCTTGCCGCCCTGGCCGAGGCCGCCGCGCTGCCGGACGATGCCGCGCCCGCGACCGCCGAGCGCCGCGATGGCGCACGGCCGAGCCCGGCGCTGGTCGCGCTGTTGAAGGTACTGCTCGCCGCGAAATGCGAGGAGCACCGCGTGGCCAGCCGGCTGGTCGCCAGCAGCGACGAGATCGAGCAGCTGGCGGCCGAGGAGGCCCCGCCGGTGCCCGCGCTCCATGGCTGGCGGCGCAAACTGTTCGGCGAGGACGCGCTGGCGCTGAAGGCGGGCCGGATCGCGCTGTCGTCGGGCGGACGGCAGGTGCGGCTGGTGCCGCTGGGGCCGACCAGCCACGCCGATTGAGGGCAGGCAGAGACCCGATCCCGCCGAGGTCCATGCCTTCGCGCGGCGCTGTCATACCAACGCCACGGATGCGCTCACGCACTATCGCAGCAGCACGAATAGCGGATTATCCCGGCCCGCCGCCGCATCGCCCAGCGCCCTGGCCAGCGCCTCGGCCGGGCCGATGCGGAAGTGCAGCGGGTCCCAGTAATTGGCCGGATCGCGGGTGAGCCAGGTCGGGCGCATGAAGTCGGCGACGATCGCCTCGCCTGCCGCCTCGGCCAGGGCAGCCACGCGCGCCTTGCAGGCAGCGATCCGCGCGTATTCCGGATGGTCGGGCTCGGGCTGGCGGCCGCCGCCGGCGTAGAGCGGCGCGAAGAACAGCAGCGCCCGCGTGCCCACGGGCCGTGCCGCCAGCAGCTCGGCAAGCAGGTCGAGCGCGGGCAGATCAAGGGCCGGCGTGTCGTGCGCCTCGATCGGTGCCAGCGTGTCGGGTGCCGGCGGCAGCAGGCGGGGCAGCACGCGCGCCGCATCCCATAGCGCATCGTCGGGCAGGAAACTGGTGTAGCCGTCGCGCCCGTAGCTGCGCGCCTTCAGGCCCAGGCTCTCGATCAGTTGCAGCCCGGCCTGCTCGACGAAATAGAGGCTGAAAATCCGCCGCAGCTGGCTCCAGCGGCTGCCGTCATACATGTACTCGGGGAAGGCACGGGGCGTGGTGCGGCGGATGCGCTCGGGCGGTTCGCACCAGACGCCATCGATGCCGACCAGCAGCCATTTCCGCGGCAGCGGTGCGCGCAGGAACACCAGCCCGAGGCGATACTGCTCCCAGGCGGTGGCGTCGTTCATGGAGAGATTGGCGAAGCGGGCGCCGAACAGCGGGTCGAGCACCGCGGGCCGCAGCATGCGGCTGGTCGAGGTGCC
>JADYYZ010000323.1 GCA_020853405.1 Acetobacteraceae bacterium | reverse complement strand
GGCTTTACCGCACCCGGCCAGCCGGTGCAGGTCACCACGCTGCGCGCCGCGGCCTGTATCGACCTCGACAAGGCACGGCTCGACCGCCACCCGCCTGCGCCCGCGGCGGCCGCCCTGGCGGTTACCGGCCGGCGCGAGGTCTGGCTGGCCGAGGCCGGCGGCATCGTTGCCTGCCCGCTCTTCGAGCGCGACCGGCTGGGGCCGGGCCACGACATCGAGGGGCCGGCGATCATCGAGCAGATGGACTGCACCACCCTGGTGCTGCCCGGCCAGCACGCCCGCGTCGATCCGTTCCTGAACCTGCTGATCGAGGGCTGATGCCATGGCCGGCGCGCAGCCCCCCGACCCCATCACCACCGCCGTTATCGGCAGCGCGCTTGGCACCATCGTCGAGGAGATGACGCGCGCGCTGATGCGCGCCGGCTACTCGACCAGCATCAAGGAGCGGATGGATGTCTCCGCCGCGCTGATGGACGAGAACGGCCTGATCCTGGCGCAGGCCGACCTTCAGCCGGCGCATCTCGGCTCGCTGCTCGGAATCACCCGGCGCGTGCTGCAGACGACCGGGCGCCACGAGATCCGGCCGGGCGACCTGTTCATCGGCAACGACGCCTATGAAGGCGGCGGCACGCACCTCAACGACATCGTGTTCATCGAGCCGGTGTTCGAAGGCGGCGCGATCGTCGCGTGGCTCGCCAACATCGCCCATCACGCCGATTTCGTCGATCGCGGGCACGCGCACATCTTCCAGGAGGGCCTGCGCATCCCGCCGGTGCGGCTTTATCGCGGCGGCGTGCTGGACCAGGACGTGCTCGACCTCGTGCTGCTGAACTGTCAGGTGCCGCACGAGCGGCTGAACGATTTTCGCGCGCAGAAGGCGGCGAACCATACGGGCATGCGGCGCTTCGCCGAGCTTGTCGCGAAATACGGCTGGCCGCTGATTGCGGCCGCGTCGCGCGCCGTCCTCGACCACACCGAACGCCGCACCCGCGCTGGCATCCGCCGCATGCCGAACGGCGTCTACGAGGCGACCGGCCTGCTGAACAGCGGCCGCTGTTCCGAGATCCTCGAACTCCGCGTGCGCATAGAAGTGTCCGACGAGGACATCCTGATGGATTTCCGCGGCAACCCGAAGCAGGTGCGGGCACCGATCAACCTGACCTACATGGCGCTGCTGGTCTCGGTCTATTTCGCGCTGAAGGTGCTGGTCGATCCCGAGGTGCCTGCCAATGCCGGCTTCCATCGCCCGATCCGCGTGCTGGCCGACCCCGGCACGATCGTGTGCGCGGACCCTCCCGGCGCGGTCTACAGCCGGACCGACACGATGGAACGGCTGTGCGACCTGATCTTCACCGCGCTGGCGCCGGCCGTGCCCGCGGCCGCGATCGCGCCCTGCACCGGGCGCGGGCTGCTGACCATCAGCGGCGTCGATCCGCGAAGCGGCCGCTATTATGTCTACAACGAGGCGATGGGCGGGGGCGCGGGCGCGCACGCTGACCAGGACGGCGCAACCGCGGTGCAGGTGCATGTCGCGAACTCGCGCAACATCCCGGTCGAGGTGGTGGAGTTCGAGTACCCCCTGCGCGTGGAGTGCTACGAGCTGGTGACCGATTCGGGCGGGGCCGGGGCGCATCGCGGCGGCCTCTCGTATCGGCGCCGGGTGCGCGTGCTGGGGCATTCGGCGCGCGCCTTCGTCACCGGCAACGACCTTGCGATCACCACGTGGGGCATCGAGGGCGGGCTGGCCGCGCCCAGCGGCCGGCTGACGCCGGGCGAGGGGGTGGCGCCGTTCGTACTCGGGCGCGGCGTGATCGGCCCCGGGCAGACGGTGGAGATCGCGCCCAGCGGCGGTGGCGGCTGGGGCGACCCGCGCCGGCGCGACCCGGCGCTGCTGCGGCGCGATGTGCGGGAGGGCAAGGTCAGCCAGCGTGCTGCCCGCGAGCTCTACGGCCTCGATGACGAGGTGCCTGCCGGCGGCTGAAATGAACGCCCCTTCCGCCGCCGCCGTCGCCGCGCAACAATGATGAACCCTCCCGATGGCAGCCAACACCCTCAAGCGCGCGCTGGCCCAGCCCAACTGCCGCATCTATTTCGGCGGCAGCCTGCTGGCCTGGACCGGGATGTGGATGCAGCGCGTGGCGGTCGGCTGGATCGCCTGGGAACTGACCGAAAGCACGTTCTGGATCGGCCTGGTCGCGTTCGCCGACCTGGTGCCGGCGGTGGTGGTCTCGCCGCTGGCCGGGGCCATCGCCGACCGCGCGGATCGGCTGCGGCTGACCGTCGGCACCCAGCTCGCCAACATCGCGCAGGCGATGCTGCTGGCGATCCTGGCCGCTTCCCACCTTCTCGATATCCACGTGCTGGTGCTGCTGGCGCTGCTCCAGGGCATGACCGGCGCGTTCGCCCAGCCGGCGCGCCAGGCGATGGTGCCGTCGCTGGTGCCGCGCGAGCTGCTGGCCTCGGCGGTGGCGCTGAACAGCCTCACCTTCAACCTTGCGCGCGTGCTCGGCCCCGGCATCGCCGGGCCGCTGATCGTGGTGATCGGGCCGATTCCGACCGTGCTCGCCAATGCGCTGTTCTGCACCTTCGCCACCGCCACCCTGCTGCTCCTGAAGATCGACCCGGCCGAGCGCGTCGGCCATGCGCCCTCGCGCAGCCTGTGGGCCGAGACGATCGAGG
>JADYYZ010000322.1 GCA_020853405.1 Acetobacteraceae bacterium | reverse complement strand
GTCAGGACAGTTTCAGCACCATCTCGTTGCCCGCCTTCCAGCCCATCGCCCGATAAAGGGCAGCGCCGTCGTCGGTGGCATGCAGCGCCATCCAGGTGATGCCGCGCACCCTCGCCGCGGCCACCGCCTGCTGCACCAGCATGCGCCCGATGCCCTTCCTGCGCTGCGCCGGCACGACCCACATGTTGGTGACATAGCCGCGCACGTTGGTGGCCGGGTGTTTCGGGTGGTGCGGCCAGGGCAGCAGCCACAGCCCGATGCTGCCCACCCCGGCACCATCGGCCTCGGCGATCCAGCCCAGATAGGTGCCATCCGCCAGCGCCGCGGCGAGCCAGGCGCGATAGGGGCCGGAGGCCTCGGCGATCGCGGCCGGGTCGACGCCGCTTGCCGCGAACATGGTGTCGCGGTGATCAGCGAGGAGCGTCGCGTCGGCGGGGCCGGCGCGGCGGAGGCTGGCCTTCACCTCACGCCGTGCGGTCGCCGCCGGCACCGAGCGCAGCCTGTGCCGCGGCAAGGCGGGCCACCGGCACCCGATAGGGCGAGCAGCTCACGTAATCCAGCCCTACCTCGCCGAAGAAGCCGATGCTTGCGGGATCGCCGCCGTGCTCGCCGCAGACGCCGAGCTTCAGCTCGGGCCTGGTTGCGCGGCCCTTCTCGCATGCCATCCGCACCAGCGTGCCGACGCCGTCGCGGTCCACCGACACGAACGGGTCCTTCTCGAAGATACCCTTGTCGACATAGGTCGGCAGGAACTTTCCCGCATCGTCGCGCGACAGGCCAAGGCAGGTCTGGGTCAGGTCGTTGGTGCCGAAACTGAAGAAATCGGCGTGCGCCGCGATGCCGTCGGCGGTCAGGCAGGCGCGCGGCAGCTCGATCATGGTGCCGACCTGGTACTCGACGCGGTCGTGCGCCTCGGCGAACACCGCCTCGGCGGTGTTGACCACCATCGCCCGCGCCAGCGCGAGCTCCCTGCTGGTGGCGACCAGCGGGATCATCACCTCCGGGATCGGCGCGTTGCCGGTTTCCTTCTTCACCGCGAGTGCCGCCTCGAAGATGGCGCGTGCCTGCATCTCGTTGATCTCTGGGAAGGTGATGCCGAGCCGGCAGCCGCGATGGCCCAGCATCGGGTTGGCTTCCTCGAGATCGACCGCGCGGCGGCGGATCGCCTCCATGTCCATGCCGAGCGCATCGGCCACCTCGGCCAGTTCCTGCTCGCCGTGCGGCAGGAACTCGTGCAGCGGCGGGTCGAGCAGCCGGATCGTCACCGGCAGCCCGGCCATGATGCGGAACAGTTTCTGGAAATCCTCGCGCTGGTACGGCAGCAGGCGGGCCAGCGCGCGCCGGCGTCCCGCCTCGTCGGCGGCCATGATCATCTCGCGCATGGCGATGATGCGGTCGGGGTCGAAGAACATGTGCTCGGTGCGGCAGAGGCCGATACCCTCGGCGCCGAACTTCCTCGCGGTCTCGGCATCGTCGGGGGTTTCCGCGTTGGCGCGCACCTTCATGCGGCGGAGCGTATCGGCCCACTCCATCAGCGTGGAGAAATCGCCCGACAGCGCCGGCTCGATCATCGCCACGCTGCCCACGAACACCTCGCCGGTCGAGCCGTCGAGAGTCAGCGTCTCGCCCGCGCGCACGGTCTTGCCCGAGGCCATCAGCGTGCGCGAATCATAGTCGACCGCGATGCCGCTGGCACCGCACACGCACGGCCGGCCCATGCCGCGCGCGACCACCGCGGCGTGGCTGGTCATGCCGCCGCGCGTGGTCAGGATGCCGCGCGCGGCGTGCATGCCGTGGATGTCCTCGGGGCTGGTTTCGATGCGCACCAGGATCACGGATTCGCCCTTCTGGGCGCGCGCCTCGGCCTCGTCGGCGCTGAACACCGCGATGCCCGAGGCAGCGCCCGGCGAGGCAGGCAGCCCCTTGCCCAGCAGCGTGCGCGGCGCCTTGGGGTCGAGCGTCGGGTGCAGCAGCTGGTCGAGTGCCGCGGGGTTGACGCGCCGCACCGCCTCCTTGCGGTCGATCAGGCCCTCCTCGGCCATCTCGACCGCGATCCGGAGCGATGCCGCGGCGGTGCGCTTGCCGTTGCGTGTCTGCAGCATGTAGAGCTGCCTGCGCTGCACGGTGAATTCGATGTCCTGCATGTCGCGATAGTGCTTTTCCAGCACCGCCTGCACGCGCAGCAGTTCGGCATAGACATCCGGCAGCGCCGCCTCCATCGCGGTCTCGCCCGGCTTGGCGTTGGCGCTCGACAGCGGCTGCGGCGTGCGGATGCCGGCGACCACGTCCTCGCCCTGCGCGTTCACCAGAAACTCGCCGTACAGCACCTTCTGGCCGGTCGAGGGATCGCGCGTGAAGCAGACCCCGGTGGCGCAGTCGTTGCCCATGTTGCCGAACACCATGGCCTGCACGTTGACCGCGGTGCCCCAGTCGGCGGGGATGTCGTGCAGGCGGCGGTAGGTGACCGCGCGCTGGGTCATCCAGCTCTGGAACACCGCCCCGACCGCGCCCCAAAGCTGCGCCCACGGGTCCTGCGGGAAGGCGGCGCCGGTTTCCGCCTCGACCATCTCCTTGTAGCCGGCGACCACGCGGTGCCAGTCGGTGGCGAGAAGCGCGGTATCCTCGATCACGCCCTTGTCGAACTTCACGTGGTCGAGGATCTCCTCGAACCGGTGGTGATCGACGCCGAGCACGACGCTGCCGTACATCTGGATGAAGCGGCGGTAGGAATCCCAGGCGAAGCGGGCATCGTTGCTGCTGGTCGCCAGCCCCTCGACCGTCAGGTCGTTGAGGCCGAGATTGAGCACGGTGTCCATCATGCCGGGCATCGAGACACGGGCGCCGGAGCGGACCGAGACCAGGAGCGGCTGGTGGCGGTCGCCGAACTTCTTGCCGACCGCCGTCTCGATCGCGGCCAGCGCGGCCCGCACCTCGGCATCGAGGCCAGCGGGGAAGTTGCGGGCGTTGGCGTAGTAGTGGGTGCAGACCTCGGTGGTGATGGTGAAGCCGGGCGGCACCGGCAGGCCGATCGCCGCCATCTCGGCAAGGTTGGCGCCCTTGCCGCCGAGCAGGTTCTTCATCTCCGCCCTGCCGTCGTTGCGGCCGGCGCCGAACCGGTAGACCCACTTGGTGTCGGTGATGGTGTTCATCGGACTCAGCCTTCGATCTTCGAGAAGTCGGCCACCTGGTCGAAGGTTTTCCGCAACCTGGCCAGGAGGTCCAGACGGTTCTCGCGCAACGGGGTTTCCGGCGCGTTGACGGTGACCTGGTCGAAGAACGTGTCGATCGGATGGCGCAATCCTGCCATGGCGGCCATGGCGGCGGCAAAGTTCTCG
>JADYYZ010000321.1 GCA_020853405.1 Acetobacteraceae bacterium | reverse complement strand
GGATAGCCGAAGACCACATCGACATCCTGGTCCTTGAGGCAGCGCAGGACCACTTCCGCGCCGCTCAGCGCCTGCACCTCGGATGGTCCGGTATTGGCGGACATGGCTCACCTTTCCCTGCGCGCCCCCCGGAACTCGCCCGCTGCTGGCGCGACAGCGATGCCTTAACGGCGATGCTGCGCTGCGGTCAACCCGCTTTCGTCAAGAAATGCGAAGATCCGATCCCATTCGCTTTCGGAAAATTGCTCTGCACTTGCGATCCGCGCATGGATGTTATGCGTGCGCGATGGGGGTGCAGCCTGGTGGTGGCGCCACCAGGTGCGCTGGCGCCTGGTGTAGCGGCCGGTCGCCTGGATCGCCTGCGCCTCCGCCGCCTCCAGGCTGAGCACACCCCTCAGGTGGGCGGCCAGTTCCGGCACGCCGTGCGCGCGCAGGATCGGCAGCGCCGGATCGAGGCCCCGCGCGAGCAGGGCACCCACTTCCTCCAGCGCGCCCTGGGCCAGCATGGCATGGAAGCGCGCAGCGATCGCCGCGCGCAGCAGGGCCGGCGGCGGCAGGACGATGATCGCGGTGAAGCGGAACGGCGCCGGCGGCAGGGTCGCGCGCGCCTGCCAGGCCGCGAGCCCCTGCCCGGTTGCCAGCCACAGTTCGATCGCGCGCGCGACGCGCTGCGGATCGGTCGGGCGGATCCGCGCGGCGCTGGCCGGGTCGCGGGCGGCGAGCCACGCGTACGCCGCCGCCGTGTTCGCAGCGACCATCGCCCGCGCCTCGGCCCGTGCCGGCGCCGGCACCTCGGGCAGGTCGGCGATGCCTTCGGCCAGCGCCTTGAGATAGAGGCCGGTGCCGCCGCACAGGATCGGCAGCCGCCCGCCCGCGTGCGCCGCGGCGATCCCGGCCAGCGCTGCCTCGCGCCACCAGCCGGCGGAAACCGGCAGGGCGGCATCGCGCACGCCGTAGAGCGCGTGCGGCGCCAGCGCCTCCTCGGCCGCTGTCGGGCGGGCGGTGAGGATCCTGAGGTCGCGATAGCACTGCATCGCGTCCATGTTGATGATGCTGCCGCCGAGCCGCCGCGCCAGCGCCAGCGCCAGCGCCGACTTGCCCGATGCGGTCGGGCCGGTCACCACCAGAACGTCGCCCGCCTGGGCCTCGCGATCGCCGGTTTGCAGGGGCACCTCGTCCCGCTAAGGGTTGGCGCACCATGCAGCAAGTGCTGAGCGTGATCGCCCCCGAGGCCACCCCGCTGCGCAAGGCCGAGCTCGCCGCCGTGCGCGATGCCCTGGCCGGGCTGGGTGCGGAAACTCTCCCGCCCGACTGGCTGGCCGCGGACGTTGCCGCCGACATCCCGTTCTCGGGCCTCGATGCCGACCAGGCCGAGGCGGCGGCACGCGCCGCACTCGCCGCCCCGCGTGACGTGATCGCGCAGGCGGCCCAGGGACGACGCAAGAAACTGCTGCTGGCCGACATGGACAGCACGATCGTCACCAGCGAGACGCTGGACGAGATGGCCGCCTTCGCCGGGCTGAAGGAGAAGATCGCCGCGATCACCGCGCGGGCGATGAATGGCGAGCTCGATTTCGCCGCGGCCCTGCGCGAGCGGGTGGCGATGCTGAAGGGCCTGCCGCTCGACGCCCTGGAACGGACCTGGGCCGCGACCGTGCTGACACCGGGTGCCCGCGCCCTGGTTGCCACCATGCAGGCGCACGGCGCCTTCTGCGCGCTGGTCTCGGGCGGCTTCACCTTCTTCACCTCGCGGGTGCGCGCGCTGGTGGGCTTCGACCTCGACCAGGCGAATTTCCTGGAGATCGACGGCGGCGTGCTGGCCGGCCGCGTGGCGGAACCGATCCTGGACCGGGATGCGAAACTGGCTGCCCTGCGCCGCCTTGCCGCCGAGCGGGGGCTATCGCTGGCCGAGACCTGCACCGTGGGCGACGGTGCGAACGATCTGCCGATGCTCAAGGCGGCGGGCCTGGGTGTTGCCTTCCACGCCAAGCCCAGCGTCGCCGCCGCGGCGCGCGTGCGGATCGACCACGGCGATCTTTCCGCGCTGCTGTTCGCGCAAGGGTTTCGCGCAGACGAGTTCCGCGGCTGATCGGGCAGTCCGGCCGCAATCAGACGGAAACATACCGCTGGTGCAATAGTCATGCTCGTGTAAGCTGTCCGTACCGGAAGGGAGAGCTCCATGGCATTCGATGCATCGTCGGTCCTGCTCGCCATCCGCGTCGGCACGCTGCTGCTGCGCCGCGGCCAGCAGATCTACATCGACCATGTCCGGATGAACGCGCTGATCCTGCCGCTGCCCGAGGCGGTCAGCACCGGCATTGCCGCCGACCAGGTGCAGCTATGGCTGCGCGCCGATGCCGACGGCGTCGCGATCGCCAAGGCCGACCCCGAGCTCGCCGCGCTCGCCGACAGGGAACTGCCCGAATGGGATCTGCCGAAGAACCGTGCCGCGCGCGATCGCGCATTCGCGAGATTCCAGCAGATCGCCTTCATCACGTCGCCCCAGGCGCAGATCGGCGACGCCAAGGGGGCACCGCTGCTGCCGGGGATCAGCAGCGACCCGGTGCTGGCCGCGAAGGCGGCCGAGCATCTGTTCTCGCTGCGGCAGTGGCACGACGAGGATCCGAACAAGCCGCCATCGACCGAACGGGCGGTGGCGGCCGCGGTGATCGAGGCGGCGATCACCTGGTTCTCCAACGATCCGCGCCTGCTGGCGAACACGCGGCCCGAAGGCAAGGCGCTGCAGAGTTTCCTGAGCGCGGTCGGCAAGCTCGATTTCGCGAGGCTGCCGCCCGGCGCGCTGCTGGCGGGCCTGCTTTCGGGCGTGCTGGACACGGTGGCGGCCGAACCCCGGCTGCTGGTCGGCGGCAGGAAGGAAACCGCCCTGGTCGGCGCCGTCAGCACCGCCCTTGCGACATCGCTCCGCGCAGTGACCGACGATCCCGCGACCGACTTCCGGGACAAGGCAGCGCTGCCGGCGCTGGCGCACCGGCTGATCGCCACCACGCTCCGGGCCGCGACCGATACCGTGCTGGCCATGCCCTCGGATTTCCTCTCGACGCTGGACGACAGCGAATCCGCGGTGGTGCAAAGCGTCGGGCGCATCATCACCGACCTTGCCATCGACAAGCAGGGGGCCAAGGTCTCGCTGCAGCCGCTGCTCAGCGGCGCCGGGCTGGAACAGATTGCGCGCGGACTGTTCGCGGCGGTGGCGGCGAACCCCGCGCTGATCAAGGTCGATGCGGCGAAGCAGCCGCTGAAGGACATCGTGATCGACCTGGCCGCGACCTTCGCGACCAAGGATGTGCCGCAGAACTGGCGCGACGCGCTGCCTGCCATCGCGGCACCGCTGCTGGAAGTCGCCGCGCGCCACCTGGACGGCATCTGGAAGGTCGACGGCTGGGACCAGCTCCTGACCGGCGCGGTGCGCACCACGCTCCTGGAACTCGCCAAGGAAGCAACCGCCGGCAAGCCCCTTTCGGCGGCAACGCTGGCGTCGGTCGCGCAGGAAGTGATCGCCGCGGTCGCCGCCAACCCCGCCTGGGCCACCGCCCTGCCGGGCAATCTGGCGCCGATCGCACCACTGGTGCGCGACGTTCTGGTGGCGCTGTCGAAGCAACGCATCACCAAGCTGAACGAAGGCGACGTGGTCGCCATCGTGCGCCAGGCACTGGTTGCCGGCGGCGAGCGCCTGGCGCTGGTGGGAGACGGCAGCCAGGCCGCCGGCACCGGCCCGACGGCACAGGTGATCGGCGCGGTGTTCGACGGCCTGTCGAATGCGCTGGCCGACCAGCAGGGCTCGGCCGAGGCAGCGTGGCGCGTCGCCTCACGCGAGCTGGTGTCGGCAGCGATCCAGGCAGCGCTCAGGGCGGTCGCAGCCAAGGGCGGGCCGCTGCTGACGCCGGCGGAACTCGCCACCATCGTCAGCACGGTCCGCGGCTTCGCGACGGGCGCCGTGCAGCCGGAGGCGCTGGCGGCGACGCTGCTGGCCGCGCTGTCGAATTGATGGGACAGGAGCATCACGCCATGCCCGCATCCGCCATGCCGGCCCGACCGTTCTTCCGCCGCCGCGCGCCGCTTCTGCTGGGTGCTGCGCTTTCGCTGCTGCTGGGCGCCTGTGCAGCGCCACGCAGCCTGTCGCAGGCGCAGGATTCGTTCTCGGCCGGCGCGCAGCTGGAAAACCAGTCTGCCCTTCAGCAGGCGACCGCGCCGGTGCCGGTGCCGTCGCGCACGCTGGCGCTGGCCCGCTACCGCGAGGCCAATGCGCAGCTTGGCGAACTGCTGCGCCCCGGCCAGGCCGAGGATGCGTTGCGCAAGAACCAGCTGTACGGCAACGCTGTGGTGTTGCGGGCGCTGACCTCCTGGCGCATCCAGGCGCTGACCGCGCAGGCGAACGCCGCCCAGGCGCCCGACACGGCCGGCGCGGTGACGCGCTGCGACGCCGGGCGTGACGAGACCGCCGGCGCGTTCACGGCACTTGGCAACCTTGGCCCCGATGCGGCACTGGGGCCGCGCGATGCGTTCCTGGTGGGCATCCTGCCGGCGCTGCGCGAGAATTCCTGGTCGCACTGCATTGTCAGCACGCGGGCGATCGAGGATGCGGCCGCGCGGAAAGCGGTGCTCGACCGCCAGAGCCAGGCCTTTGACATCATCGAGGAGCAGCTGGCCAAGGCATCGGCGGCCGGCAGCGCTTC
>JADYYZ010000320.1 GCA_020853405.1 Acetobacteraceae bacterium | reverse complement strand
TATCTGATGACGATGCGGCGCTTCGCCATCCTGCCTGCGATGCTGCTCGCGCTGGTCGGCGCAGCCTTCGCCTCGGCACACCCCGCGCGAGCGCTCGAGAGCCGGCCGGCCGTATCGGCTCAGGCCGAGGTCAGGCTGGTCGCCGAACAGGACGCAGTGGCACCCGGCACAGAACTCCGGGTCGGCCTGCTGCTGCGGCTCACGCCAGGCTGGCACACCTACTGGAAGAACCCCGGCGATGCCGGGGCGCCGGCGGAAATCACGTTCAGCCTGCCCGATGGCGCGACGGCAGGGCCGATTGCCTGGCCGCTGCCCCGGCGCCTGCCGCAGGGGCCGCTTGTCGCCTTCGGCTACACCGACGAGGTGCTGCTGCCGCTCACGATCTCCCTCCCGGCGGGCCTGGCGCAAGGCCGGTCGCTGCCGATCGAGGCGGCTGCCTCCTGGCTGGTATGCGCGGAGATCTGCATCCCCGAGGAGGCGAATTTCCGGCTCGAGCTGCCGGTTGCCGCCGCCGGGCGCGCCGACCCCGCCCAGACCCCTCGTTTCGCTGCCGCCGATGCTGCCCGGCCGCGTGCCTCTCCGTTCCGGGCCAGCGCCGGCTTCGCCGGCAGCCAGGGGGGCCTCAGGCTGGAGGGCAGCGCGCTGTCACCGGCCTCGGTCGCCGAGGCGTTCTTCTTCCCCGCCGGCTGGGGCGTGCTCGACAACGCCGCCGCCCAGCCCGCGCGCATCGAGGACGGCGCCCTGGTGCTTGCGCTCGCGCGCGGCGAGGCGACGATGCCCGGCCGGCTCGATGGCGTGCTGGCGCTGGCCGACCCGAACGGCAGGCGGGTCGGGTTCGAGATCGAGGCACCGATCGAGGCCGCCCTGCCCGCCGGCACGCCGGCACCGGCCGCGGGCAGCGCCGCGCCGGGGCGGCTCGCCGGGCTCTGGCAGGCGGTGCTGTTCGCCGCCCTTGGCGGGCTGATCCTGAACCTGATGCCGTGCGTTTTCCCGATCCTCGCGATGAAGGCGTTCGCGCTGGCGCGGATGGGAGGGGCAGAGCAGCGCCTGGTGCGCGCGCACGCAGCCTCCTACACCGCCGGCGTCGTGCTCGGGTTCCTCGCCGTCGGCGGCGTGCTGCTGGCGCTGCGTGCCGGTGGTGCCGCGGCCGGCTGGGGCGTGCAGTTCACCGAACCCGCGTTCCTGGCCGCCATGGCCTGGCTGATGCTGCTGATCGGCCTCAACCTCTCCGGCGTGTTCGCGGTGGGCAGGGCGGTCAATGCCGGCGCCGGGCTGGCAGCGGGCGGCGGGCACTTCGGCAGTTTCGCAACCGGCGCGCTCGCGGTCGCGGTGGCCACGCCCTGCACGGCGCCCTTCATGGCGGCGGCACTGGGAGCGGCGCTGGCGATGCCGCCCTGGCAGGCGCTCGCGGTGTTCGCGGCCCTCGGCCTCGGCATGGCAGCGCCCTATGGGCTGCTTGGCCTCTTTCCCGGCGCCGCCCGCCTGCTGCCGCGGCCGGGTGCCTGGATGGAGCGGCTGAAGCAGGGGCTCGCCTTCCCGATGTATGCGGCCGCGGCCTGGCTCGCCTGGGTCCTCTCGCAGGTCGGCGGGCCGGATGCGCTGGCGGTGGGGCTGGGCGGGGCGATCGCGGTGGCGCTGTCGGCCGCGCTCTACGGCGTTGCCCAGCAGGGAGCATCCGGTTGGCTGCGGGCTGGCGCGATACTGCCGGGCCTCGCTGCGCTGGCCGTGCTGGCCGGCATCGGGGCTGGCCCAGCCCCTCCCCCGCTTGCCGCGCGCGCCAACGGTGCCGAACCCTGGTCGGCAGCGCGGGTGGCCGAACTGCAGGCGGACGGCCGCTTCGTGTTCGTCAACTTCACCGCCGCCTGGTGCATCACCTGCAAGGTGAACGAACAGGTGGCGCTGAACCGCGAGGCGGTTCAGGCGGCCTTCGCGCGCGCCAACGTCGCCTACCTGAAGGGCGACTGGACGCGCGGCGACCCCGCGATCGGGGCCGTGCTGCGCCTGCACCAGCGCGAGGGCGTGCCGCTTTATCTTCTGTATCCCGCCGGCGGCGGGGCAGCGCGCGTGCTGCCGGAAATCCTGACCGAGGGGATCGTGCTGGAGGCGCTGGCAGCGACCCGGATCGCAGGGGTGCGGTAGTGCTGCGCTACGCCCGGCCGGCCGAGCCCGACAGCAGCAGCGGGTCGATCTTCAGCTTGGCCAGCGCCGCGCGCCACTTGGCAGCATAGTCCTCGCCGAAGATCAGGCTTTCGTCGGGCGGCACCGACAGCCAGGCATTGTCGGAAATCTCGCGGTCGAGCTGGCCCGGCCCCCAGCCGGCGTAACCCAGCGCCAAGAGGCCACGGCGCGGGCCGCCGCCGCGGGCGATCTCGCGCAGCACGTCGATGCTGGCGGTCAGCGCCATCACCTCGTCGACCCGCAGCGAGCCTTCCTGCACCCAGTCGGCGGTGTGCAGGACGAAGCCGCGCACCTGCTCGACCGGGCCGCCCGCCTGCACCTGGATGCGCCGGGCCGGCGGCACCGGCTCGATCGCCAGCTGCTTCAGCAGGTCGTCGAAGCTCAGATTGTCGACCGGCTTGTTGACCACCAGGCCCATCGCGCCATCGGGCGAATGCGCGCAGACATAGATCACGCTCTGCGCAAACCGCGGGTCCTGCATCGACGGCATCGCGACCAGCATCTGGCCCGACAGCCACCCCTCGTTTTCGGCGTCCTTCGGTGTCGCCATTCCCTCAAGATCGTGCCGGCGGGCGGCAAGAGCAAGGCAAAGTTCGCGACCCGGGAAAGCCCCCCTTCGCCCGGCCGGCGGGTCGGGCTAGAACCCCTGGCCCGGACCGCCGCCCAAGGGGGCCGCCCAGGGGCCGGGTGCCGCCGCGGCATGACACGGGCGGCATGACAAGGAGAGACCGATGCCAATCAAGGTCGGCGATACCCTGCCGTCGATGAAGCTGATGACCGCGACCGCGGAAGGCCCGCGCGAGGTTTCCACCGACGAGCTGTTCAAGGGCAGGAAGGTGGTGCTGTTCGCGGTGCCCGGCGCGTTCACGCCGACCTGCAGCGCCAAGCACCTGCCCGGCTACCTCGCCAACCACGCCGCGCTGAAGGCGAAGGGGGTCGACAGCATCGTCGCGACCGCCGTGAACGACGCCTTCGTGCTGGGCGCCTGGGCCAAGGACCAGAATGTCGGCGAGCGGATCACCATGCTGGCCGACGGCTCGGCGCAGCTGGCCAAGGCGCTCGGCCTCGAGCTCGACCTGACCGCGCGCGGCCTTGGCATCCGCAGCCAGCGCTACGCGATGATCGTCGAGGACGGCAAGGTGACGCACCTGGCGGTGGAAGCCCCCGGCGGTTTCGAGGTGTCGAAGGCCGAGGCGGTGCTGGAGAAACTCTGAACCGGTGACCAGGCCGGCGCACAGGCCCAGGCGCAGCCCGCTGCTGCCCGAGGACTGGCTGGTGTGGCTGGCGCTGGCGCTCTGCCTTTCGGTCGGCCTGCTGGCGTGGGATGCACTGCCCGAACGCGCCGAGGCAGCGAACGCTGACTGGATCAGGAAGGGCTGGTGGGAGCGCGCCTACTTCGTCAGCAACACCCTGCTGCTGGGAATTGCCGCCCTGGCACTGGTCGGGGCGTATTTCCAGGCCCGGGCCGCGCGCGATCAGGCGCAGGAGGGGTTGCAGGCGCGGCGGGCGAACGTATTCCTGGAGATCCAGGCGCGCTGGTCGTCCGAGACGATGCTGGCGAGCCGGCGCGCCTATGCAGGGTTGCGCGACCGGCATCGCCGGCCCGACGGCAGCGTTGATGCGCAGGCGTTTTCGGATGAACTCAACAGCCTGCGCGAAACGCCAGCGAGGCACACCGAGTACGGCAGCATCATGCAGGTCATCGGCCTGTTCGAAACGGTGGGCCTGCTGGTGCGTCGCGACTATGTCGTGCTGCACGACGTCTGGCTTCTGGTCGGCACGACGGCGCGGCAGGTGGTCAGCGAGGTCGGGCCACACATAGACTGGCTGCGCGAGAGGCTGAACAACCCCCGCCTCTATGCGGAGGCGCGCCACCTGGCCATGCGCCTCGACGCTGCGGAGGCAGACTTGCGGGCCGAAACCGAGGCCGGCCTTTCAGAGGATCGGCCACTCGTGCGTCATTGACGTCTCCTCGCGCGGCCCGAATGGCCACGACACCGCAGGTAGATAGGCGCAATCGCCCGGGCGGTCCAGACAATACCGCGCATGCCTCAGCGCCGTTCCTGCCGGGCCGCCCTGACCCTTGCGCGGCGGCCGGCAAGATAGCCGGCCAGCAGCCGCGCCCCGGCATCCTTCCACGCCCCCTGGCTGTCGGCCGCGATCGCAAGTTCCGCCTGGCCGACCCCATCGGGCCGGCAGGTCCACAGGCTGTCGAGGCCACGGTCGCGCAGCAGCCAGAACCGTTCCACCCAGTGCGCGCCACCCGGTGCCACCAGGTCGAGCGTGGCCAGATGGCGCGCCCCCATCGGTGCCTCGCTGCTGCAATCGAGCGTCCCGCTACGGTTCGGCATCTGCATCTCCTGCGCTGTCGTTACGGGACAGGATATGACTCGCCCAACCGTCAGAATGTGACGCCGATTATGAACCAGAGGTTGAAGAGATGCATCTCGGGGCGGATTGGCCGCAACGCTGCCTACCGCCAGCCCCGGGCGGCGCCCCGGCGGGCGACGAGCGATGCCAGCCGATCGGCAGGCAGGATGCCGGAGCTGGCCCGCACGGCTTCGAGGCGCGCCCCGGCCTGCGAAAGGTAGATACCAAGCAGGCGCAGGCCCGCCTCCGCGATGGTGCCGTCGCTGGCACCGGCGGCGACCGGCACGGCGCGCTCCGGGCAGTCGGCGACGGCGGCCCACAGGCTGTCGCTGCCATCCTCACGCAGCAGCCAGAGCTGCTCCTGCCAGCCGATTCCGCCCGGAGCGCGAAGCTCGAGCATAGCCAATGAGGCTGCGCCCGGCGGCACTTCGCCGGGAACGCCACGCCAGGCGCGATCCGTCTGATTGCTCAAATCCGGCCCCTTCCCCGATGGCGCACCCCCCGGCGCGCCGCAGGACGGAATGATGCCGGCATGGTGCGTCAGGAGCTGTCGCCCTGCGGCGGCGGGCCGATCACGGTTGCGCCCTCGCCAGCCTGGGCCAGCCCCTCGCGCGCGGCCGTTGCGAGCTCGTCGGCGCGTTCGTTCATCGGGTTGCCGGCGTGACCGCGCACCCAGGCCCACTGCACATCATGCGGCGCCATGGCCGCCAGCAGCGCCTGCCAGAGGTCGAAATTCTTCACCGGTTCGCGATTGGCCGTCTTCCAGCCCTTCCGGACCCAGCCATGCAGCCAGCGGGTGATGCCTTCCTTCACATACTGGCTGTCGGTGTGCAGCAGCACCCGTGCCGGCCGCTTCAGCGCTGCCAGCGCCTGGATCGCAGCGGTCAGCTCCATGCGGTTGTTGGTGGTCGATGCCTCGGCGCCGGAAATCTCCTTCAGATGCTCGCCGAACTTCAGGATCGCCGCCCAGCCGCCTGGCCCCGGGTTCGGCCGGCAGCCGCCATCGGTCCAGATCTCGACCGCCGGCAGGGATTCAGCAGCCAATCGCCTCGACCTCGCGCACGCCGCGGAAGAAGCGGCTTTTCCGGAAATACTCCAACGGGTCCTTGCGGGTCACCAGCGCGCCTTCGGGCGTGTTCAGCCAGTCATAGAGGCGGGTCAGCAGGAAGCGCAGGCTGGCACCGCGGCAGAGCAGCGCGAGTGCCGCGATCTCCGCCGCGTCGAGCCTGCGCACGCCGCGATAGGCGCCGAGAAAGGCGCGTGCCTTGGT
>JADYYZ010000319.1 GCA_020853405.1 Acetobacteraceae bacterium | reverse complement strand
GCGCTGGTCGGCTTCAGCTGCTCGACCAGCCTGGCGCCGCGCTGGATCGGCGACCAGGCGCCGGGGCGGACGAAGTCCTCGAACGTGGTGGGCAGCGGCGCGAAGGAATGGCTTTCGTGCAGAAAGCCGCCGATGGCGATGCGCATGGATGGTCCCGTTCAGCTGCCGGCAAAAAGGGTCAGGCGCGCCCCGCGGCGGCGAGGGCGGCATCGGCCAGCACCTGGCAGCCGGCGGCCGCCCACTCCTGTGTGATGCTCTCCGCCTCGTTGTGCGAGATGCCGCCATGACAGGGCACGAAGATCATCGCGGTGGGCAGTTTGCGCGCGACATAGACCGCATCGTGGCCGATCGCGGTCGCCATGTCGCGGTGCGCGAAGCCGCGCGCCGTCGCCGCCTCGCGCACATGCCCGACCAGCGCGGTATCGAACGGCGTGCGCGGGAAATCCCAGAACGGCGTGATGCGCAGATCGACGTCGCGCTCCGCCGCGATCGCGGCGAGCCGTGCCGCCACCGCCCCGCACAGCGCGGCAAGCGGCGGCGCATCCTCCTCGCGCAGGTCGAGGCTGAACCAGGTTTTCCCCGGCACCACGTTGCGGCTGCCGGGCGAGGGCAGGATGCGCCCGACCGAGCAGCGCGCCTCGCCGCCCCCGCTTGCGGCGTTGCGCTCCAGCACGATCGCCTCGGCCGCGTTCATCATCGCCGCGGCCGCCATCAGCGTATCGCGCCTGCCCTGCATCGGCGCGCCGGCGTGCGCCTCGGCGCCGGTCACCTCGATGTCGTACCATTGCTGGGCGGCGCTGCCGGTGACGACGCCGATGGTCAGGTTCTCGCGCTCCAGCACCGGGCCCTGTTCGATATGCAGTTCGAAATAGGCGCCCAGCCGCTGCATGGCCGAGGGGTCGGCGCTGCCCTGCCAGCCGATGCGCGCCAGCTCGTCGCCGAAGCGGGCACCGTCGATCGCGGTGCGGCCGAGAATCTCCGCCTCGGTGAACAGGCCCATGGCGGCGCCGCTGCCCATCATCGGGGGCGCGAAGCGGGCACCTTCCTCGTTGGTCCAGTTGACCAGGGCAAGCGGCGCGCGGGTGGCGATGCCGGCCCCGTGCAGCGCGCGCATCACCTCGAGCCCGGCCAGCACGCCCAGCACGCCATCGAACCGGCCGCCGGTCGGCTGGGTGTCGAGATGGCTGCCCATCGCCACGACCGGCAACGAGGCATCGGTGCCCGCCCGTGTCAGCATCATGTTGCCCAGGCGATCGACGCTGAGTTGAAGCCCGAGCTCCGCCCCCCAGAGCGCGAGCTGCCGGCGGCCCTGGCCGTCTTCGTCGGTGAGCGCCTGGCGGTTGCAGCCGCCGGCGGGCGTGGCGCCGATCGCGGCCATCGCCATCAGGCTGTCCCACAGCCGCGCGGAATCGATCGTGATACTCATCGGCGCGCCTCCCGTCCGCAGCGGCCGGCGATGGTCGCGGCCTGCCTCTGTGTCACGTCATGCATGCCGCCAAGACCCCGCCTTCGCCGATGCCGGCCCGCACCGTCCGGGGTGCATAGCATGCGTCCTCTGTGCGCTGATAGAGCGGGCACGCTCGCATCCGGAAGGTCCCTTGCGGCTTGCCCAAGGCGACCGCCGGTCTAGACTTCCGCCATGCAGGTCTTCTTCGATCCCGGCCACGCCATCCACCGGCCCGAGGCGTTCCTGATGCGAGGGCGGCTCCGCGCGAATTTTGAGGTGCCGGCACGTGCCGAGGCGCTGGCCAGCGCCTGCCGCGCGATGGGCCTTGCCATCGGCGCGCCGCCTGCCGCTGATACCCGCGCGATCGAAGCGGTGCACGATGGCGGCTATCTTTCGTTCCTGCGCGACGGCCCCGCCGCCTGGGCGGCGCTGCCCGAGGCGAGCCGGGAGATCCTCGCCAACGTCCATCCCGTGCCCGAGATGGTGCAGAACGGCGCGCGATGCAGCGCCGGAATCGTCGCGCAGGCAGGCTGGTACACCGCCGACCTCGCCTGCCCGATCGGGCCGGACACATTCGGCGCTGCCCTGGGTGCCGCGGCCTGTGCGCTCGCCGGTGCGGGCAGCCTGATCGAGGGCGGGCGCGCTGCCTACGCGCTCTGCCGCCCGCCCGGCCACCACGCCTATGCCGCGCGAGCGGGCGGACATTGCTACCTGAACAACGCCGCGATCGCGGTCGAGGCACTGCGCCGGGCCGGGCTGCCACGCATCGCCGTGCTCGACATCGACAGCCATCACGGCAACGGCACGCAGGGGATCTTCTGGTCACGCGCCGACGTGCTGACGGTGTCGGTGCATGGCGACCCGAACCGCTATTATCCGTGGTTCGTCGGCCATGCCTCGGAACGCGGCGAAGGCGCGGGGCGTGACTGCAACCTGAACCTGCCACTTGCGATCGGCAGTACCGACGAGGCCTGGCTCGAGGCGATCGAAACGGGCATCGCGGCGATCCGGCGCTACGATGCGCAGGCGCTGGTGGTCAGCCTCGGCTTCGATGCCTCGGTGCACGAGCCGCTGAACGCGCTTGCGGTCAGCGCCGAGGGGTTCGCCCGCGCCGGTGCCGCGATCGCGGCCCTTCACCAGCCGACGCTGCTGGTACAGGAAGGCGGCTATGCCGTCGATCACCTCGGGACCCTGCTGGCGCGCTTCCTCGACGGCTTCCTCGGCGGCGTCAGCTCATAGCCCGAGGCAGGTTGCACGATCGGCCGGCGGGCCGAAATCCTTGGGCCGCAGCCCGGCGTGGAACCACGTGATCAGCGAATGGATGTCGAACACCGGCAGCCCGAGGCTCTCGCGCAGCGCATGCGCATAGGGCGGCATGTTGGTGCATTCCAGCACGATCGCGCCCACCTCCGGGTGGCGCGCCACCAGGTCGCGGCCTGCGTCCAGGATGTCCTGGGCTGCCAGCCGCACGTCGAGATCCATCTTCTCGGCCATGATCAGCACGCGAAAGAACTCGCGCCCGTTCTCGGTTCCGGCGATCGGCGTATCGCGCGGCACGCCGGCGGCATCGAGATGCGCGTCTGTCAGCGTCGTGCGGGAGATCGTGATCACGCCCACCCGCCTGCCCGGCGGCAGCGTCGCCTGCACCAGCGGCACCTGCATCAGCGCGCTGGTCGCCACCGGCACGCCGACGCGCTCGGCCAGTTCGTGCTGGAACAGCGAGAGGAAGCCGCAATTCGTGGTGATCCCCTCCGCCCCGAGATCGACCAGGTCGCGCGCGGCGTCGACGAAACCGTCGAGCGTGCCGCGCGCCGCGTCGAGCACCACCCGTTCGGGGCTGGCACCGCGCACGACCCGGAGCAGCACCGGGAATGGCCAGGTGGTGGCGTTGCCCATGTCGCCCGGAATGCGCGGGAAGCGCGCGTCCAGCATCAGCACGCCGAGGGCGGCGCCGTAGATGCTTTTGCCACCACGCGCGAGGGCCGTCGGGCGCAAGGATTCGGGGGCTCGATCCATGGTCGGGGTCGTTTCCGGAGTTGCCTGCCGGCCATGGTGCGCCAGAATGGGTCCGATGCAAGGGAGACGAACGATGCGCCGCCTTCTGCTTCGCCTGCCGGCGCCGGCGGCGAACAGCCGCCCCGACGGGGCGATCGTGCAGCGATCGGGCGCGCGTACCGAGTGAACCGCCGGTAGAACGGGAGAGTACGAGATGGCCGAGACCGTCCGCGGACGCCAGCTGATCAGGGGCGGCCGCATCCTCGACCTTGCCAGCCCGCGGGGCATCGAGGCCGACATCCTGCTCGACGATGGCATGATCGCGGAGATCGGCCCGAATCTCGCAGGCCCCGAGGGCGCGGAGCTGGTCGAGGCAGCCGGCTGTCTGCTGCACCCCGGCCTCGTGAACGCGCACACGCATGGCCATGGCGGGCTGCAGAAGGGCATGGGCGACTGCTGGACGCTCGAGCTGCTGCTGGCGGCCGGCCCGTGGATCGGCGGCGCCCGCCAGCTTG
>JADYYZ010000318.1 GCA_020853405.1 Acetobacteraceae bacterium | reverse complement strand
CGGCTTGGAGCGGCCCTTCACCTGTCGCCGCAGGCCACACGAGGCATCGAGGAAAGGCTGTCGGCATGAGCGACCTTTCGCTGAGCAAGCCCGAACGCGCGCTGCGCGAGCGTGCGCGCGCCCTGGCCGAGCGCGTGATGCGCCCGCGCGCGGCCGAGATCGACCGCACCGAGGCCTATCCCTGGGACCATGTCGCCGCCCTTTGCGAAGCCGGTTTCATGGGCATGACCATCCCGCAGGCGCTCGGCGGGCAGGGTGCCTCGGTGCTCGAGGCGGTGCTGGTGATCGAGGAGATGGCGCGCTGCTGCGGGGCTGCCGGGCGCATCGCCGTGGAAGCCAACATGGGCGCGCTCGGCGCGATCATGGCCTATGGCACCGAGGCGCAGAAGCGGCGCGCGGCCGAGCTGGTGCTGGCCGGCGACAAGCCCGCGATCTGCATCTCCGAACCCGGCGCGGGCTCGGCCGCGACCGCGATGACGACCCGGGCAGAACGGCGGGGCGAGACCTGGGTGATCAACGGCTGCAAGCACTGGATCACCGGCGGCGGGGTGTCGCGGCTGCATCTCGTTTTCGCGCGCGCCGTCGAGGACGGCGCCGACCAGGGGATCGGCGGCTTCATCGTCGTGCGCAACGGCGAGCACGACCCGCCTGGCCTCGTGATCGGCGCCCGCGAACCGGCGATGGGCCTGCGCGGCATCCCCGAGACGCTGGTCGAGTTCCGCGATCTCGTGGTGGCGGATGCGATGGTGCTGCGGGCACCGGGCGGTTTCCGGAAGGGCTTTGCACGGCTGATCGACGCCTACAACGCCCAGCGCGTGGGCGCCGCGACGGTCGCGCTCGGCATCGCCGCGGGCGCGCACGCGCTGGCGGTGCAGTATGCGAAAGGGCGCGAGCAATTCGGCCGCCCGATCGCGGAATTCCAGGGCCTGCAATGGATGCTGGCCGACGCCGCGGTCGAGCTCGATGCCGCCCGCGCCCTGATCCATGCTGCCGCGCGCAGCGCCGAACGGCCGGATGGCGCCGGGTTCCCCGATCCGGTCGCGACCGCCAAGGCGAAAATCTTCGCCAGCGAAATGGCGATCCGGGTCACCAATACGGCCCTTCAGGTCTGGGGCAGCGCCGGCTATTCGCGCAACAACCCGATGGAGCGGCATGTCCGCGATGCCCGCATGTTCACGATCGCCGGCGGCACCGCGCAGATCCTGCGCAACCTGGTCGCGGCTGACCTGCTGGGCATGAAACTGCCGCAGACGCGCGACGGGTTCCTGCGCGCGGCTGCCTCGCGGGCGGCCGAGTGAACCAGCTGCCCGCGATCGCGCCGGCGCCTTCGTTCGGGCGGCTGGTCGATCGCGGCCGCATCGTCGCCGACGGCCGTCGCCCGCCTTCCGCGCGCAGCCGCAGCGAGCGCAGCGCCTTCCAGGTCGACCAGGACCGCATCATCTTCAGCCGCCCGTTCCGCCGGCTGCAGGCCAAGACCCAGGTCCACCCGCTGCCAACCAACGACCATATCCGCAACCGCCTGATCCATACGCTGGAGGTGGCAAGCGTCGGCCGGTCGCTGGGCACCCGCTTCGGCCAGGCGATCCCCGGCACCCTCGGCGAGCTCGGGATGGAGGCGGCCGAGCTCGGCCACCTGGTGCAGGCCGCCTGCTTCGCCCACGACATCGGCAACCCGACCTTCGGCCATACCGGCGAGGCGGCGATCAGCGCCTGGCTGCAGAAGAACCTGCGCGGCCTTCTGCACGACGAGGGGCTCGGCCAGGCGCTGGACGGCGACAGCCTCGACGACCTCGAGAAATTCGAGGGCAACGCCCAGGGCTTCCGGATCCTGACCAAGCTCGACAACAACCGCTACCGCGGCGGCCTGCAGCTCACCGCCGCAACCCTTGCCAGTTTCGTGAAATACCCCTGGACCTCGGCCGACCCCCGCGTGCGCGAGGGCAAGTTCGGATTCTACCTGACCGAGGCCGACATCGCCGCCCGCGTCTTTTCGGCAACCGGCCTTGCCGGGGCGGACGGGCGGCTGCGCCGGCACCCCTTCGCCTGGCTGACCGAGGCCGCCGACGACATCTGCTACACCATCGCCGACTTCGAGGACGCGGAGGAGATGGATATCGTCGCGATGCGCGAGTTCGAGTGGTTCATGCGCCAGTTCCTGGGTGAGTCCCAGGCGCGCTACGAGGCGCTGACCTCCGACCTCGAACGCGTCGGCTATCTGCGCGGCAATGCCATCGGCACCCTGATCGACGATGCCGCCCTGCTGTTCGCGAAGGAGGCGCCGGCCCTGGTCGATGGCAGCATCGACCCGCCGCCGCTGCTCGACCGCCTTGCCGCGTCCGATGCCCACTACGCGGCGGCACTGAAGGGCATCCAGCAGTTCAACCGCAAGCACGTCTATTCCGACCGCAGGAAGGTCGAGGTCGAGATCGCCGCCTATGACATGCTGGGCGGCCTGCTGGGCCATTTCGTGCCCGCCACCATCCGGCAATGGCAGGCGCGGCAGAAACTGATCGCGCTTTCCTACAAGGATTCGCAGGTGCTGGGCCTGATCGGCGAGTACGCACCGGCCGAGGGCACCTCGCTTGCCGAACATATCCGCTGCGGCATCGACTTCGTCGGCGGCATGACCGACCGCTATGCGCTGCTGCTGTTCCGCCGCCTCAAGGGGATCACGTTTTGACCGGCTCGCCCTACCTGTTCCCTGCCGCCCTGCACCCACTTTCCCAGGCATCGCCGTTTCTCAAGGTGCGCGAGGGGCAAAGCCCGTTCGGCATCGCCGTGCGCTACCAGGAGCGGGCGCCGGGCGGGCCGGAGCCCGCCTGGTGCGAAACCGGCCACAGCGTGTTCATCCTGTCGGGGCGCATCCGCTATGTCTTCGACGCCGGCAGTGTCGAGGCCGGCCCCGGCGACATGCTGCACATCCCGGCGGGGCGGGAGCACCGGCACAAGCCCAGCGTGGTCGGGGCCGAGCTCGTCAAGTATTTCTTGACCGAATTCGCGTAACGCTTTGGCCCTGCTGAAGGGGCCAGGGCGGCAGTTCTGTGGTGAAGATTCGCGAATGGGTAGGCGCGTTCGGCCGCGGCACCGACGCCCGGCCTGCCGAACCGGTGCCGGCCGCGGCGCCGGCGCCCGCCACGGCCGCCCGCGCCGGTGACGAGGAGGCAGCGCTTTCGGAACGGCTGGCGGTGCTGGCGGCGCTGTGGGGCGACGGCTTCACCGGCCCCGGCGGCGAGGAGGAGGTGCTGCGCCTGGCCAAGCCGCTGGGGCTTTCCGCCAGCACCAGCCTTCTGCATCTGGGCGCGGGGCTTGGCGGCGGCAGCCGCGCCATCGCCCGCTCCTCGGGCGCCTATGTCTCGGGCTACGAACTCGACCCGGCGCTGGCCAGGGAGGCCACCCTGGCGGCGCAGAAGGCGGGGCTCGGCAAGCGCGCCGCGGTCGAGGCCCTCGACCCCGGCCACCCGGCGATCCGCCAGGGCTACTTCCACCACGCGCTCGCGCAGGAGGCACTGTGGCCGCTCGCCGACAAGCAGGCCGTGCTGGCCGGCATGGTCGAGGCGGTGAAGCCGGGCGGGCAGCTGATGCTGACCGACCTCGTGCGCGGCGAGGACGACGCCGATGACGCCGCCTGGTCGGCCTGGGCGGTACTGGAGCGGGCAGCGCCGCACCTCGGCACTGAACGGCAGATCGGCCGGGCGATGCTGGGACATGGCCTCGACATCCGGGTGGTCGAGGATGTCACCCAGCGGCACGTGACGCAGGCGCTGACCGGCTGGATGAACCGGGTCAGCATCCTGCGCCGCACCCGCCCGACGCCACGCCAGGCGGCGCGCCTGGTGCGCGAGGCGGAACTCTGGCTCCGCCGCTGCCGGCTGATGCAGGAAGGCCGCATGCGGATGCTGCGCTGGCATGCGAT
>JADYYZ010000317.1 GCA_020853405.1 Acetobacteraceae bacterium | reverse complement strand
CCCTTGGCGCGGGCGAACTTCACGTAGTCCATCAGGATCGTCTCGCGCACGCCGCTCCGGGTCAGGCGGATCACCAGGCTGATCTTGAACAGCGACAGGTTGAACGCCGGCAGCAGCATGTGGCGGATGCCGTCCCAGGTCAGGAAGCTCCAGGCGACGCCGAACAGGGTGGCGGTCTCGCCGCGGCCGGTGCTGGGCAGGATCTTGAGCTCGACCGCGAACACCATGATCAGCATCAGCCCGACCCAGAAGGTCGGCAGCGAGAAGCCGAGGATCGATCCCGCCATGATCGAGCGGCTGATCGGGCTGTCGGGCTTCAGCCCGGCGAACAGCCCGAGCGGGATGCCGACCAGGATCGCCAGGAACAGCGCGGCGAAGGCGAGCTCGAGCGTCGCCGGCATGCGCGCGGTGATCAGTTTCAGCGCCGGCTCGTTGTAGACGAAACTGCGGCCGAGGTCGCCCTGCAGCGCATTGGTCAGGAACCGCACATATTGCAGCCACAGCGGCTGGTCGAGCCCGAGTGCCGCGATCGCCCGTTCGCGCTCGATCTGGTCGGCCTCGGGGCTGATCAGGATCTCGACCGGATCGCCGATCGCATAGACCCCGACGAAGACGAGCACGCTCATCGCCAGCACGACGAGGGAGGCCTGCATCAAGCGGCGGATCAGATAGGCGGTCATGCGCGCCCCGAACCCTCCCTCTGGTCGGCGCCAGCCTAGAGGAGGCAGCGGGGCATCCGCAACTCCCCTTGCTTCACCCGCCAGCAACGGGCGGGTGAAGCGAGGGCGCGGGGGCCGTCGTCAGCGGGTGGGGCGGATATCCTGGGCGCGGGTCAGCTCGTCGGCGCGGGCATCGTGCGACAGCCCGGTGCGCATCGCCCAGACATTCTTCTGGATGTGGATCGGGATGATCCCGACATCCTGCATCGCGATCCGGGTCGCATCCTGCAGCAGTTTCTCGCGCGCCTCGTCGTCGATCGTGCGCAGCGCCTCGGCCAGCAGGCGATCGACCTCGGGGTTGCTGTAGCGGCCGCGGTTCGAGGGGCCCATGCCGGTGTCGCGGTTGTAGGTGGCGACCAGGCTGCGCAGCGGGCTCGATGCCTCGCCGGTGCTGGTGCCCCAGCCGACCAGGAAGATGCTGAATTCCTGGCGGCTGGCGCGCGCGACGAAATTGGCCCAGGGGCTGGCCTCGACCCGGGTGTTGATGCCGATCCGGGTCCAGTACTGCCCGATCGCCTGGATGATCCGGGCATCGTTCATGTAGCGGTCGTTCGGCCCGTGGATGGTGGCGTTGAAGCCGTGCGCGAACCCGGCCTCGGCCAGCAGTTTCTTTGCCCCCTCGGGGTCGAACGGCGGCGGCTCGAGGCCCGGCACGTAGGAGAAGGTGCCAGCCGGCAGGAACTGGCCGGCCGGGATCGATGCTCCCTCCATCAGCTGCTGCGAGATCGCCTCGCGATTGATCGCCCCCGACAGCGCCTTGCGCACCCGGAGGTCGTTCAGCGGGTTGGGGCTGATCGGCTTGCCCTGGGCGTCGGTGACGAAGGGCGTGCCGCCGTCGCCGCGCATCCGGTCCATCGCGAGATAGATGATGCGCAGGCCCACCACCTCCGACAGCAGCACGCGCTGGTCGCGCCGGAGCCGCCCGATATCGCTGGTGGAGACCTGGTCGATGAAGTCGACATCGCCGGCGAGCAGGGCGGCGGTGCGCGCCGGGTCGTTGACGATGATCCGGGTGGTGACCCTGGCCCACGCCGGCGCCTCGGCGTGGTAGGTCGCATTCCGTTCGAGCTCGATGCGATCGCCCGGCAGGTAGCGCACGAAGCGGAACGGGCCGGTGCCGAAGGTCACGCGGCCGGCGTTGAAATCCTCGGTCGTTGCGTTCTGGTGGGTCTCGCGGTCCAGCATCATCACCTGCGCGAGGTCGACCGGCAGCAGCGGGTAGACGCCGTTCGTGCGCAGGCGAACGGTGGTGGCATCGACCACCTCGACGCCCTTGACCGCGCGCGTGTAGATGCCGAACGAGGACGGGCTGTTCGGCACGTCGGGTGCGCGGGCGAGGGTGAAGGCGACATCGTCGGCGGTGAAGGCGTTGCCGTTGTGGAACTTCACGCCGGGCTTCAGCGTGATCTCCCAGACATCGTCGCCGACCAGGCGCCATGCCTTGGCCAGCACCGGGATCACCCGCGCCTTGGCATCGGTGCCGAACAGCCCCTCGAAAATCTCCTGGGCGAGGGCGTTGTTGGGCGAGAGGTTGTGGTAGTGCGGGTCGATCGAGGTCACGGGCGCGCCGACCGCCATCCGCAGCTCCTGCGCCGGCGCGGGCCCGGCACCGGCGGCCAGCAGGGCGCCGGCGCAAAGGCCCGCGGCCAGCCAGTTCCGGTACCGCCTCGTGGATTGGGTTCCAGCCCGCATCATCTCACTCCCCACAGATCGCGTTTGTCGGATTTATAGCCCCCCGGCGCGTTTCCCGCCTAGACTGCCGGCGCGCGATCCGGCGCCACACATCGGAAAGGCACGAGGGAGACCCCCATGCGCATATTTTCCCTGGCCGGCGGACCGGCCCTGTTTGGCGGTTCGGTCGTCGGCGCCGGCCTCCTCGCTGCGGCGCTGGCGGTTGCGCCGGCCGCGCCGGCCGCGGCGCAGACCCTGAACATCGGCATCGCCGCGCCGATCACCTCGGTCGATCCGCATTTCTACAATGCGGCGCCGAACAACGGCATGGCGACCCACATCTATCGGTTCCTGACCACGCGCGACGCCAACCTGCGCCTGCGCCCCGACCTGGCCGAGCGCTGGACCGCGATCGGCGACACGATCTGGGAGTTCAAGCTGCGCGACGGCGTGACCTGGCACGACGGCCAGCCGCTGACCGGCGACGATGTCGCCTTCACCGTGGCGCGCGCGCCGAACGTGCCGAACAGCCCCGGCGGCTATGGCGGCTTCCTTGCCGGCATCGAGCGGGTCGAGGTGGTCGACCCGCGCACCGTGCGCTTCCACGTCGCCGGCCCAAGCCCGCTGCTGCCCAACAACATGGCATCGGTCGCGATCATCGCGCGGCACGCCGCCGAGGGCGCCAGCACGGCGGACTTCAACAGCGGCAAGGCGGCGATCGGCGCCGGCCCCTATAAGTTCGTCTCGTTCGCCAGCGGCGACCGCCTGGTGCTGGAGCGCTTCGATGCCTACGTGCCCGCCGACCCGGCGATGCGCCCGGCGCACTGGGAGCGCGTGAACCTCCGCATGATCGTCAATGACGGCGGCCGGGTTGCCGCCGTGATCGCCGGCGATGTCGACATCATCGACCAGGTGCCCGGCAACGACCTCGCGCGGCTCAGGACCAACAGCGCCGTCTCGATCTTCGAGATCCAGGGCGCGCGCATGGTCTATGTCGCCTTCGACCAGATCCGCGACGACAACCAGCCGACGATCACCGATAACAGCGGCAAGCCGCTTGCGACCAACCCGTTCCGCGACGTGCGGGTGCGGCGCGCGCTGTCGATGGCGATCAACCGTGCCGCCATCGCCGACCGCGTGATGAGCGGCACCGCCTCGCCCACCGGCCAATGGCTGCCGCCCGGCACCTTCGGCTACAACCCCGATGTGCAGCCGATGCGGTTCGACCCCGAGGGGGCGAAGAAGCTGCTGGCCGAGGCGGGCTATCCGAACGGCTTCAAGGTGACGCTCGCCACCCCGAACGACCGCTGGGCGAACGACGCCCAGACTGCCCAGGCGATCGCCCAGTTCTGGACCCGCGCGGGCGTTGCCACCCAGGTCGAGGCCCACCCCTGGGCCTCGTACTCGGCCAGGGCGGCGCGCAACGATTTCCCGCTGCGCATGGGCAGCTGGGGCAGCACCACGGGCGAGGCAAGCAACACGCTGGTGAACGTGATCGGCACCCGCAACCGCGAGGCCAGGTGGGGGGCGGTGAACAGTTTCGGCTATTCGAACCCGGCGCTCGATGCGCTGACCGTCAAGGCGCTGGCGACGCTCGACGACGAACAGCGCGAGGAGATCCTGCGCCAGGCGGTGAAACTCGCGATGGACGACGTGGCGATCGCGCCGATCCACCAGCTGGTGAATTTCTGGGCGGCGCGGCGCGGCATCACCTATGAGCCGCGGATGGACGAGCGCACGCTTGCCGCGCGGGT
>JADYYZ010000316.1 GCA_020853405.1 Acetobacteraceae bacterium | reverse complement strand
CTCGGAATCCTCGATGCCATCGACGCGGGGCAGGTAGACGCGAAACGTCGTGCCCTCGCCGGGGGTGCTGTCGACCGCGACGAACCCCTCCATCTGGCGCACGATGCCCCAGACCGTGGCAAGGCCGAGGCCGGTGCCGCCGGAATCCTTCCGGGTGGTGAAGAACGGCTCGAAGATGCGGTCGAGGTAGGATTCGGGAATGCCGGTGCCGGTGTCGTCGACCTCGACCATGGCGTAGCGGCCCGGCGGGATGGTCTCGCGCCCACGCACCAGCGGGCGGAACAGATTGACCTGGCCGGTGCGCAGCGTCAGCCGCCCGCCGCGCGGCATGGCATCGCGGGCGTTGACGGCGAGGTTGACGATCACCTGGTCGAACTGGGTGGGATCGACCCGCACGGCCCGGCGCGGCGGGTCGAGGTCGAGCACGAGGCTGACCCTGGCGCCGAGCAGGCGGCGCAGCAGCATCGAGAGCTCCTCGATCGCGTCGTTCAGCACGATCACGCGCGCCTGCATGGGCTGCTTGCGGCCGAAGGCAAGCAGTTTGCGCACCAGGGCAGCGCCGCGCTCGGTGCTGCGCCTGATCTGGGCGAGTTCGCCCGCGACCGCGGAGGTGGGACCGACATGGCGCGCCGCCTCGTCGGCAGTCAGCAGGATGGCGGTCAGGTAATTGTTGAAATCGTGCGCGATGCCGCCTGCCAGCTGGCCGATCGCGTGCATCTTCTGCGCCTGCGCCAGCTGCTGTTCCAGCCGGCGCTGCGCGGTCACATCGACCACCCGCACCACCACGCCCTCGGCGGCGCCACCACCCTCCGGCGTGATCGGGGTGAAGGCGATCATCGCCGCCGCCGCCTGTTCCGCCCCTGGCGTGGCGGGCAGGTCGGCCACCACCGGCACGCCGGGCGCCTGGAAATCGGGCGCGAGCGCGCGTGCCTGGGCGGCGGCGAGCGCGTCGCGCTCGGCCGGGGCGAACAGGATGGCGAAGTCGAGCCCGACCAGGCGCAGGGCGCTGTCGACCCCGGCGAGCGCGGCCAGCGCCCGGTTGGCCAGCAGGATCCGCCCGCCGGTATCCAGAACCGCGGCACCCCAGGGGCCCGCCTCGAACAGGTCGCGCCACGGGCCGCCATCGGGGGCGAGCAGCCGCGCGAGCATGCGGGTGCCGGGCAGGCAGGCGCCGGGCATGGGGTCTGCCATCGCCTCAGCGCACCACGCGGCCGCCGGCGCCGGCTGCGGCACCGGCGCGGGACTTCAGCCGCCAGACATAGGCGATGACCTCGGCCACCGCCTGATACTGATCGGGCGGCACGGCGCGGCCAAGGTCAACCGTAAACAAAGCGCGCGCCAGCGGCGGATTTCTGTACTGCGGCACGCGGTGCCTGTCCGCTTCCTGCCTGATCCGGGCCGCCACCGCGTCCACCCCCTTGGCAACGACCCGGGGGGCGGCGTCCTTGCTCCGGTCATAGGCGAGCGCCACCGCGTAGTGGGTGGGGTTGGTCACCACCACCGAGGCGGTCTTCACGTCGGCCAGCATGCGCCGCTTCGCGCGCTGTTCGCGGATACGGCGGAGCTTCGCCTTCAGGTGCGGATCGCCCTCGGATTCCTTGTGTTCGTCGCGCAGGTCCTGCCGGCTCATCCGCATCTGGCGGGTGAAGCGAAGACGGGTCCAGAGCAGGTCGAGCACCGCCAGCACGCCGAGCGCCATCAGCACGGCCGCGAGCACGCGCACGAGCGGCCCGCGGGCGGCATCCAGGATGCCTTGGGGCGGCAGCTCGGCATGCGCGGCAAGACGCGCGAGGTCGCCGGCCAGCAGCCGCCAGACCACGCCCCCCAGCAGCCCGAGTTTCAGCAGGTTCTTCAGGAAGGCGACCAGCGCCTCGGGCGAGGCCAGGCGCTTCAGCCCGGCGGCAGGCGAGACGCGCGACCATTGCGGCTTCAGCTGCGCGGCCGAGACCAGCAGGCCGGTCTGCAACAGATGGGCAACGAGCGCGGGGGCGGCGACCATCAGGGCGATGGCGAGCAGAAGCAGCAGCACCTGGGCGAAGGTTGCCGCCGCCAGCGCGGAAAACCCGCGATCGAGCGCGAGGTCGGGCGTCGCGAGCCAGCCCGACAGGGCCCCGGCCAGCCGCCCGGCCGCGGCCGGCACCACGGCAACGAGCGCAAGCGCCCCACCCAGCAGGCCGGCAAAGCCCGCAACCTCCTGGCTGACCGGCGCCTGCCCCTCGGCACGCGCCTTGTCGAGGCGGCGCTGGGTCGGTGCCTCGGTCTTGTCGTCCTGGTCGGCGTCGGGTCCTGCCATGCGCGCTCAGCCGGTCGGCAGCAGGCTCGTCAGCGCGGTGCGCGCCGCCCCGATCCAGGCGGCAGCGACCCCGCCCAGCAGCACCGAGAGCAGCAGCAGCCCGCCCAGAACCTGGATCGGCAGTGCCACGAAAAACACCTGCAGCTGCGGCACCAGCCTCGCCAGCAGCCCGAGCGCGCCGTTGAACACCAGGGCGGCGAGGATGAACGGCGAGGCGAGCTGGACCGCCAGCGCAAACGCGCCGGCCAGCGCCTGCACGAAGAACTGTGCCGCGTCGCCGGCGGGAAAGGCGAGCCCGGCCGGCAGGACCCTGTAGCTGCCGGCCAGGGCTGCCAGCGGCAGCAGCCACAGGTCGGTCGCAAAGATCAGTACCGCCGCCAGCAGCCCGAACAGGCGCGACAGCACGCCGCCCTGCCCGGCCAGCGCCGGGTCGAACACGATGGCGTTGGCGATGCCGAGGCTGAGCGCGGTGATCTGCCCGGCCACCGGCAGCGCCAGCGCGAACAGCCTTGCCGCACCGCCCAGCAAGAGGCCGGCACCGGTCTCGACCACCAGCAGCGCCGCCGCCCTGCCGATCGCGTCGGGCGGCGCGGGCAGCGCGGGCGCCAGCGCCGGCAGCAGCAGCAGCGTGAACACCAGCGCGAAGCCAAGCCGCACGGTGTGCGGCAGGTCCTGTTCGCCCCAGCCGGGCGCGCTCATCAGCGCCGCCCCCGCCCTGGCCAGCAGCAGCATGAAGGCGAACGCCTGGCCGGCCAGGAAATCCGGCAGCGCCATCGGCGGCCTCAGCCGGCGCCGCCGATGCCGCCGCCCTGGCCGACCGCGATCATGCGGTCGAACAGCTCGCGCGCGAAGCCATCGAGGGTCGCGACCATGAACGGCGCGGTCAGCACCGCGACCAGCGCCACCGCCAGGATCTTCGGCACGAAGGTCAGCGTCGCCTCGTTGATCTGGGTCAGCGCCTGGAACAGCGCGACGACCAGGCCGACCGCCATGGCCGCGGCCAGCATCGGGCCGCCGAGTTTCACCGCGACCCAGACGCCTTCGCGGCCGAGCTGGATGACATCGAGTTCCGACATCCTCGCCTCCCTTCTGGAAGCTCCGCGGCCCCGGCCGACCTCAGATCGGCATCCGCATCACGTCCTGGTACGCCTGCACGACGCGGTCGCGGATCGCCACCGTGGTCTGCAGCGCGAGCTCGGCGCGCGCGACCGCCATCACCACCTCGGTGGCGCTTGCATTGCCGAGAATGCCGGCCTCGGCCGCGGCATCGGCCTGGTGCATGGTCTCGACCGTGTCCTGCGCCGCCTGTTGCAGCGCCTCGGCGAACGAGCCGGCTCCACCCTGGCCACCCGGCGCGGGCGAGGGCTGGCCGGCGCTCGCGCGGTAGGCCGCGGCGGCGGCGATCGGGGAGGTCAGCGGCATGGCGGGCGTTCCGTCGGCACTAGCGCAGGATCTCGATCGCGCGCTGGAGCATGCCCTTCGAGACCTCGAGCACCGCGAGGTTGGCGCTGTAGCTGCGCTGGGCCTCGCGCATGTCCATCATCTCGATGAACGAGTTCACGTT
>JADYYZ010000315.1 GCA_020853405.1 Acetobacteraceae bacterium | reverse complement strand
TCGGCCGCGCAGTCCATCGTCGCGATCCGGAAACTGCGCCCCCGCGCAGATGGGTCGCCGCGTTGCAGCGGCGCCGCGGGCATAGCGCAGGCGCCACAACCGTCGTCCGCGCACGCGGCTTCCTTCACCTGTGCCGGAGGGTCAATGTGCCGTGCGTCGTGGGCGTGGGCATGACCATCGTCGTGATGGTGCTGGTGTGTGTTGCCGCCTTCGGCACGGGAATGGCTCATCGCAAGAATCCTTTTTGACCTTGCCCCCATTGCAAACCCTGTAGCCGGTGTAGAGTCAAGTCCCTGTCCCAATCAGGGAAGTCGAAAGCTTGCAACCATGAAGATCGGAGCGCTGGCCGAGGCCACCGGAACACCCGTGGAGACGATCCGCTTCTACGAGCGCGAGGGACTGCTGCCGCCGCCGGCCCGGGCGGACAACAACTACCGCGTCTACCTGCCGGCGCACGCCGAGCGGCTCGCCTTCATCCGGCAGTGCCGCAACCTGGACATGACGCTCGACGAGATCCGGGCCCTCATCGCACTGCGGGAGTCGCCCGCGCAGGATTGCGGCGAGGTCAACGCCCTGCTGGACGAGCACATCGGCCACGTGGCGCACCGCATTCGCGAACTGCGAGCGTTGGAGAAGGATTTGAAGTCACTGCGCGCGCGGTGCGCGTCGCCCCACGCCTTGGCGGATTGCGGCATCCTCAACGGCCTGGACCGCGCTGCCGCCGCGCCAGCGGCCCCGGCGAAGCGGCGCCACGTTCACGGCGCTCACTGAGCCGGCGCAGGCCTCGGGCCAGATGACCGAACTGTCATCTGCCGGTTCCGAAACTGTCGCCAGGCGATTTCTAGAGTCCGTGGTCATGCCATAGGGGCATGCGGCTGAGTGAAAGCCGATCACACCACCACGAGGAACTCATGCAATCACCTTCGTCATCCCTTCTCCGCTTGTCGGCCGTGCTGATCGTGGCGGCCGCGCCTGCCGTCGGCTTCGCGGCTGGCGAGACCTTCATGAACGGCCAATCCATCTACGGCCAGCCGGCCGCCGTGTCGAGCGCGGCTCGTGTCGTCGACCTGGCGCAGGCCCCGCGCCCGAACATCGCCTACGGCGAGACGGTCGCCTTCCGCGGCGACGCCGGACAGCAGTTCGCATGGACCTTCAATGGCCTGGACCGGCGTGGCGTCGACCTCGCCAAGATCGCGCCGCCGGGCTTCGGCGCGAAATCCGCCGTCGCCTACGTCGGGCGCGATCCGTCCAACCGCCGCTGACCGCGGTCCGACGCGCGCACAAGCGCCGGCCGAGATCGGCCGGCGCGGCGGACTTGACCCGGTAGTGGCTTCAGGGTTTGAAATGCGGCTGTCGCCGCCTGGGGCCACCCTGATCGAGTCATGTCCGACATACCTTCGTCACTGCTTCGCAACACGCCACTGCTCGACACCCAACATCCTGACATCGAGCGGCTTGTCGCCGAGCGGGGGTGGCGCGCGCTGCCGATGCGCGAGCGGATCGGCGCGGTCTACGCCTTCGTCCGCGACGAGATCGCATTCGGCTACAACGAGGCGGACGATCTGCCGGCATCCCGCATACTGGCCGACGGCCATGGGCAGTGCAACACCAAGGGCACCTTGCTGATGGCCTTGTTGCGCAGCGTCGGCGTGCCGTGCCGTTTCCACGGTTTCACCATCGACAAGGCGCTCCAGAAGGGCGCGATCACCGGGATTGCGTATGTCCTCGCGCCGCGGCGCATCATCCACAGCTGGGTGGAGGTCTGGTTCGAGGGGCGATGGGTCTGTCTCGAAGGATTCATCCTCGATGCGCAGTACCTTCGCAGCCTGCAACGCAGATTCCCCGGTGCGCGACGCTTCTGCGGCTTTGGCGCCGCCACCCGGGACCTGTCGGCGCCGGACATCGAGTGGCGTGGCCAGGACACCTTCATCCAGAAGGAGGGCATCGTCGACGACTTCGGGATCTTTGACGATCCCGACGCGTTCTATGCCCTGCACGGCGCCAACCTGCGTGGTCCGAAGCGGTGGCTGTTCGTGCACGCGATCCGCCGCTGGATGAACAACAACGTGGCGCGCGTCCGCGCCGGACGGTGGTGATGTCCTTCACGCCTCCGCTTGGCCTCGCATGCCCAGGGTCAACCCTGTAGCCGCTAAACTCTGACCCCATGCGCCGTTGGCTCGCCATCCTGCTGCTCGTTCTGCTGCCCACCCAGATGTCCTGGGCGGCAGTGGCGGACTACTGCGCCCATGAATCGGGCGCGGCAGCGGACCATGTCGGCCACCACGATCACGCCGATCACGGCCATGCGCCTGCAACGGCGGATGTGGCCGATCAATCGGGTGCTGACGAAGGCGCTACTTCAGCGCCTGACGCAGACTGTGGCCATTGCCACGGTCAGTGCACAGGCATGCTGGTGTCGCTCGTCACCACGGCGCACGACCGCGCCACGGCCGCCCCGACTCCGGCCGGCGATGCCCCGTGCGCTGCCCAGGCGGCAGCCCAACCTGAACGCCCTCAGTGGGCGCGCCTCGCCTGATCGGCGGGGCGGGTTCGTTCTCCTCCTGAACCTCGTCCGCGCCTGAGCGCGTTGCCGTAGCTCGCTCTCGGCAACCCGTTCGGGTCGGCGCGACCGCATTGGTCGCGGCTCGCCGGTCTCCCGTGTTCCCCTTCTTTCACACTGGAGCATCGGATGCATCCGAGAACACGAACAACGATCGGCGTGCGGCAGGCCCTGCTTGCCGCCGTCCTGGCCGGGGCCGTTGCTGGCGCAGTGGCGCAGGCGCCGGCAGCCCCCACGCCCGGCGGACCTGGCACGCCCGGCCTCAAGGAACTCTTCGAGGCGGCCTGGGCACGTCAACCCGAGGCGCTGGCGCTGCAGTCCCGCCGAGAAGCCGCGCAGGCGCAGCGCCGGGCGGCCGAAGCCTGGACGCCCGAGCCGCCTGCGTTCGAGGCAAGCCACAAGACCGACCGCCTCACCCGCAACGACGGTGCCCGGGAACTCGAGGTTGGTCTCGCCGTGCCGTTGTGGCTTCCGGGCGAACGCCGCAGCAGCGGCGCGCTCGCGGAGGCCGAGGCAGCCGCCGTCGAAAGCCGCGCCCAGGCTGCCCGCGTTCGCCTGGCCGCAGCGGTCCGCGAAGCCTGGTGGACCTGGCAGCGTGCCGGCGTCGATGTCGAGATCGCGCGCGGCCAGCTCGACAACGCGCGCAAGCTCGCCGCCGACGTCTCGCGCCGCGCCAGGTCCGGTGAGCTTGCCCGCGCCGACCAGCACCAGGCCGATGGTGCCGTGGCCGCGGCGGAGGCGGGACTGGCGCAGGCCGAGGCTGCGGCCACGGCGGCGCTGCAGCAGGTCAAGGCCTTGTCTGGGGGCGCAATCGGGACGACCCCCGCGGTGATGGCCGCTGCCGAACCGGAGCCCGCCGCGACCGAGGCGGGCACCCATCCGGCGATCACGGAGCTGCAGGACCGCGCCAGCGCCGCCGAGCGCACCGCCGTGCTGGCTGCCACGCAGTCGCGTGCAAACCCCGAACTGACCCTGGCCACGACGCGCGATCGCGGCGCATCGGGCGAGCGATACGGCCAGACGGTGACGCTGGCCGTGCGCATTCCGTTCGGTGGCGGTCCGAGACATGACAGCCGAGTGGCCAGCGCGCGTGCCGATGCTGCCGAGGCCCAGGCCCAGCTTGCACTTGACCGCGCGCGCTTGCAGTCCGAGCGCGACGCCGCCGTTGCAAGGGTCGACGCGGCGCGGGTCCAGCTGGCAGCGGCCGAGCGCCGGGCGACGCTGGCACGCGAAACACGCGGCTTCTTCGAGAAGTCGTTCCGGCTGGGCGAGACCGACCTGCCGACCCGGCTGCGCATCGACGCAGAGGCCAACGAGGCCGAACGGCAGGCCGCGCGCAGTCGCATCGAGCTGGCCGCTGCGATCTCGGCCTGGCGCCAGGCGCTGGGGCTGCTGCCGCAGTGACGAACGAACCGAACACCCACCTCCTCTTGCGAATCTTCACCATGAGACTGACATCCTTCATCGCTGCGCTTGGCCTCGCCACGGCTGCCTTCCTGTCCCCGCCGGCTCACGCCGGCGAGGGCCACGACCATGGCGAAGCCGCTCCCGCGGCGACCGGACCCGCCCTGCCCCGCTTTGCGGCCGCCTCCGAGACCTTCGAGCTGGTCGGCGTGCTCAACGGCAAGCAGATCACCCTCTACCTGGACCGCACCGCCGACAACAGCCCGGTCACCGATGCCCAGATCGAGATCGAGATCGCCGGCACCAAGCTCAAGGCCGAGAAGCACGAGGACGCCTACGAAGTCGTGCTGGCAGCCGCGCCGAAGCCGGGCGTCCTGCCGGTCACGGCCACGGTGACGGCCGGCACGGAGGCCGATCTCTTGGCTGGCGAGTTCGATCTCCACGAGGAGGTGCATGCCGACGAGTCCGCACATGCGCACGGCTGGCAGGAGTACGCCGGTTGGGCCGCAGGCGCCATCGCCGCCCTGGCCGTCCTGATCGTGGTCGGCCGCCGCGTTGCGGCCAACCGTCAACTCCGCGCCGGAGCCCCCGCATGAAACCGAATCGCATCCGCACGTTCTCGGCGCTCGCGGCTACTCCGCTTGCAGCCCTGATGCTCATCCTGGCCGGTGCGCGGCCTGTCCATGCCGGTGAAGGCCATGACCACGGCGGCGCCGCCGCGGCGCCCAGCGCCAACGGCCCGCAACGCTTGCCGGACGGCGGCGTCTTCCTGCCCAAGCCGGCGCAGCGCCAGCTCGGCATCCGCACACTGCTCACCGAGGCGGCGGAACTGCCTCGCTCGTTCGAGCTGAACGGCAAGGTCGTGATGGACCCGAACGCTGGCGGCAAGGTGCAACCCCTGAACGCCGGCCGCGTCGAACCCGGCCCGCGCGGGTTGCCGACCGCAGGCCAGACGGTGCGCAAGGGCGAGGTGCTGGCCTACGTCGTTCCCTCGGCCGCGCCGATCGAGCGCTCAAACCAGGCCGCCCAACTGGCCGAGCTGCGCGCCGCGAAGGCCCTGGCCGACAAGCGTGTCGCACGGCTCAAGGAACTCTCCGACACCGTGCCACGCAAGGACATCGAGGCGGCCGAAAGCGAGGCGCTGAGTCTGGCCGAACGCATCGCTGCCGTCGGCACGGGGCTGGCAACGCGCGAGGCCCTGGTCGCGCCGGTCTCTGGCGTGATCGCATCGACCCACGTCGTCGCCGGCCAGGTGGTCGATGCACGCGAGCTGGTGTTCGAGGTGGTCGATCCTCAGCGCCTGCACATCGAGGCCGTGACCTTTGACCCTGCGGTCGCTGCCGACATCGGGAGGGCGACCCTCGCCGTCGGCAACGAGCGGGTGCCGCTCGCCTTTGTCGGCTCCGCCCGCAGCCTGCGCGAGCAGGCGCTTCCGCTGACCTTCCGCGCGCAGGGCAAAGCCCTCTCCGCACTGGCCGTCGGCCAGCCGGTGCGCGTCTTCGTCCAGGGCAAGGATCTGGTCAAGGGCATGGCGGTGCCGGTGGCATCGCTGATGAAGAGCCCCGCGAACCAGACCGTCGTGTGGGTCAAGACCGCACCCGAACGTTTCGAGCCGCGCACCGTCACGACCGAGCCGCTGGATGGCCTGAACGTCGCCATCACCTCGGGGCTGAAGGCCGGTGACCGCATCGCCACCCAGGGCGCCACCTTGATCAACCAGGTGCGCTGACATGTTCAAGTGGCTACTCGACAACAGCCTGACGAACCGGCTGCTGGTGATCATCGCCAGCGTGGTG
>JADYYZ010000314.1 GCA_020853405.1 Acetobacteraceae bacterium | reverse complement strand
GCATGGGCGAAACCGACCGCATCGGTGCCGCCATGACTTTTCACCACAACGCCGTTCAGGCCAAGCAGCATGGCACCATTGTAGCGACGGGGGTCCAGCCATTCACGCAGTCGGTCGAGCGAGGGCCGCGCCAGCATATAGCCGAGCTTGGCAGCGAGGCTCGAGGCGAAGACCTGGCGCAGCAGGTCGCGCGTGAGTTTCAGCGCCCCCTCGCCGGTCTTCAGCGCGACGTTGCCGGTGAAGCCGTCGGTCACGATCACATCGACGGTGCCGGCGGCGATGTCGTGGCCCTCGACAAAGCCCTGGAACTGGGACGCGATCGGGCTGTCGCGCAGCACCTCGGCCGCACCCTGTACGCGGGCATCCCCCTTGAGCTCTTCGCTGCCGACATTCAGAAGCCCGATCGTCGGTGCCGGAAGGCCGAGCACGGTGCGCGCGAACACGTCGCCCATGACCGCGAATTCGACCAGGTTGCGCACGTCGCACTGCACGTTGGCGCCGAGATCGAGCATCACCACGTCGCCGCGTGCCGATGGCCCGATCGCTGCCATCGCCGGCCGGTCGATGCCGGCAAGGGTGCGGATCACGATCTTGGCAAGCGCCATCAGCGCACCGGTGTTGCCGGCCGAGATCACGCCCTCCGCCTCGCCGGCGGCCACCGCGTCGATCGCGTAGCGCATCGAACTGTTGCGGCCATGCCGGATCGCCGCCGTCGGCTTCATCTCGCTTGCCACAACGTCGGGGGCATGGCGCAGCGCCGAGACCCTGGCCGCACGCTTCGAACGCGCCAGCAGCGGCGTCAGCCTCGCCTCGTCGCCGACCAGCAGGAACCGCGCATCCGGATGCCGTTCCGCCGAGATCTCGATCCCTTCGACCACCACCTCGGGGGCGCGGTCGCCACCCATCGCGTCGATCGCGAGATGGAACGGGCTGTCGGCCATCGGCGCGGTCGTGCCCCGGCGCCGCGATCAGGTGCGGACCACGCCCTTCAGCGTCTTGCCGGCGGCGGCAACCTCGCGCCCGTCATAATAGCCGCAGCTGGCGCACACATGGTGCGGGCGCTTCAGTTCGCCGCAGTTCGGGCACTCGGCGTTCGATTCGGCGCGGAGCGCCTCGTGGCTGCGGCGCATGCCGAAGCGGCTGGGCGAGACTTTTCTCTTGGGGACGGCCATCGCGCGGCCCTTTCAGTGTGTCGCGTGTCTGCAGGTTGTGCGGAAACCGGGTGGGTAGCAGAGCTGCCCGACCCTCGCAAGTTGGCCGCGGCAGCGCCCGCTCAGTGCCGGCGCTTCGCCAGCGCGGCGAACGGCCCCGCGGGCAGGGCCGGCGCCCCTGGCGCGGGGGCCGCGGCGCGGTCGCCGGGCTCGGCCTGCGCCACCCTGGAATCGGGGTTCCGCGGCCAGGGGTCGAGCGCCAACGACAGCGACTGCGCCACCACCTCGCCGAGATCGAAGCGGTCGCCGTCATAGGCTTCCTCGTCGGCCGCCTCGGCGTCGATGCCGCCATGCGCCTCGTCGGCGACGAGTGCCCGCGGCACGAAGGTCACCGCAAGCGGCGCCAGGACCTCCTGCGCGAAGGGTTCCAGCGCGACCACGCAGACCTGCACCACCCTGGCACGCAGCTGCCCGCACGCCTCGACCCGGCCATCCGCCCGCGGCACGAGGCGGACCGAGGCAGCGAGCGAAACGATCGCAGGAATCGCGAACCGCCGTGCCAGCGCCCGGCATTCCGCTTCGTTCGCCGAGATCGAAACCTCGCGGCCGCGGGCCGGCAGGCCGCCCGCCAGCACGAGGCGCGAGAATTCCGGGGCGACGCTCATGGCGCGCCAGGAGGCAGGAACCCCGCCTCGCCGGCGGCAAGTGCCGCGAATTCCTGGCCGGCCAGGTGCCGCGCCTGCGCCCGCACCTCGGCTGCGAGCGGCGCAGCCCCCGCCGGCGGCGCCTCGGTGCGCCAGACATTGCGCGCAAGCGCCCCCTCCAGCGCAGTGCCGCCCAGAGCCAGCGCGTCGGCATAGGCGTGGCAGCGGCCGTTGAACGCGGTCCACATCGTCTTCACCCGCGCCGCTACCGACAGGTCGCCGACCCCCATCTGGCGCAGGTTCTGGTCCATATCGGAAAACATCGCATCGAACACCGCCTGGGCGACCGGACGGCCGGCAGGGTCCCGGTCGGTCTGAAGCCGGTCGACCAGCAGGAAGGCGAACAGCGCGACCATGTCGAACCGTCCATCCAGCGTGTCGGGCACGCCGAGGGCTGCGAAGTAGTGCGGGCTGCGGGCCTGGGCGACCGCGCGGCCATAGAGAAGATAGCCGGCGCGCTCGTGCGGGCGGCGGCGCAGCAGGGAAAGCATCGCTTGGTCTTCGCCTGTCGGCTTGTTATAGGTGCTGCTTCAGATGGACCCGATCCTGCCCCGATCAATCCGCCCCGCCGCCAGGGGCGCCCGGCGCTGCGGCGCCGTGTTCACGATCGTGGCGCTGCTTGGCGGCTGTTCGCTGTTCGAGGCACCGCGCGACACGCGCGGCGCGCTGTTCGATCCGGAACTGGTCAAGGAACTGGTGCCTGGCGTGCAGACCCGGCGCGATGTGCTGGCGCTGCTGGGCACGCCGACGCTGACGCCCGCGTTCGATGACCTGAACTGGTACTATGTCGGCGGCATCACCCGCACGCGCATCGCCCGGCACGAGGCGGTGGTCGAGCAGGACGTGATCGCGATCCGGTTCGCGCTGGATGGCACGGTCGAGCGGGTCGACCAGCTGAGCCTGGCCGATGCCCAGAACGTGCAGCTGGTCTCGCGCGAGACGCCGACCCCCGGCACCGAACTGAACGTGCTCCAGCAGCTGTTCGGCAATATCGGGCGCTTCTCGCCCGGGCAGAACCCGCAGCGCAGCGGCCAGTAGCCGCAGCGCCCCAGCCGCAGCGCCCCAGCCGCAGCGCGGTACCGCCGACCGGGCAAACCCCCGTGCCGCCCGGGCCGCAACGCGCGGCCCAGGCGGCGCCGGGTGCCACGAGGCCGGTCAGCCGACCAGTCGCGCCAGCACCGCCAGCAGCAGCAGGGCGACGATGTTGATGATCTTGATCATCGGGTTCACCGCCGGGCCGGCCGTGTCCTTGTAGGGGTCGCCGACGGTATCGCCGGTCACCGCCGCCTTGTGCGCGTCGGTGCCCTTCTTCTCGCCCGGCAGCATGCCCGCCTCGATGAACTTCTTGGCGTTGTCCCAGGCGCCGCCGCCCGAGGTCATGCTGATCGCGACGAACAGGCCGGTGACGATCGTGCCCAGCAGCATCGCGCCGAGCGCGCTGAAGGCAGCCGCCTTGCCGGCGATGACCGCGATCACCACCCACAGCACCACCGGTGCCGCTACCGGCAGCAGCGAGGGCTTGATCATCTCGCTGATCGCTGCCTTGGTCAGCATGTCGACGGCGCGGCTGTATTCGGGCTTGGCCTTGCCCTCGCGCAGGCCAGGGATATCACGCAGCTGGCGGCGCACCTCCTCGACCACGCTGCCGGCGGCACGGCCGACCGCCAGCATGCCCATGGCGCCGAACAGATAGGGCAGCAGCCCGCCGAAGAAGAGGCCGATCACCACATAGGGGTCGGACAGCGAGAAACTGACCGAAAGGTTCGGGAAATAGCGCGACAAGTCCTCGATATAGGCGGCGAACAGCACCACCGCGGCAAGCCCGGCCGAGCCGATCGCATAGCCCTTGGTCACCGCCTTGGTGGTGTTGCCGACCGCATCCAGCGCATCGGTGGTCACCCGCACCTCGGGCGGCAGCTCGCTCATCTCGGCGATGCCGCCGGCATTGTCGGTGACCGGGCCGTAGGCATCGAGTGCGACGATCATGCCGGCCAGTGCGAGCATCGTGGTCGCCGCGATCGCGATGCCATAGAGGCCGGCGAGCAGATAGGTGATCAGGATGCCGGCGCAGATCACGACCACCGGCAGCGCGGTCGCCTCCATGCTGAAGGCGAGGCCGGCGATGATGTTGGTGCCGTGGCCCTTGGTCGAGGCTTCGGCGATCGCCTTCACCGGGCGATAGTCGGTGCCGGTGTAGTATTCGGTGATCACGCAGAGCGCAGCGGTCACCGCAAGCCCGACCAGCGCGCAGATATAAAGGTTGAAGCCGCTGAAACTGTTGGCACCCTCGCCCACCCGGCCGAAGCCGACCATGGCCAGGATCACCACCAGCAGCAGCCCCGCCGAGATCGCGCCGGTGACGATCAGGCCGCGATAGAGCGCCTTCATGATGTTGTTGCTGGCGTCGAGCTTCACGAAGAAGGTGCCGACCACGCTGGCAGCGATGCAGACGCCGCCGATCAGGAGCGGCAGCATCATCAGGGTGTCGGCAAGCGGGCCGGTGAAGAAGATCGCGCCCAGCAGCATGGTGGCGACGATCGTCACGGCGTAGGTCTCGAACAGGTCGGCTGCCATGCCGGCGCAGTCGCCGACATTGTCGCCCACGTTGTCGGCGATGGTCGCGGGGTTGCGGGGATCATCCTCGGGGAAGTCGGCTTCCACCTTGCCCACCAGGTCGGCGCCGACATCGGCGCCCTTGGTGAAGATGCCGCCGCCCAGGCGGGCGAAGATCGAGATCAGCGAGGCGCCGAACGACAGCGCGATCAGCGGCTCCAGCACCTCCTTGGGCGCAAGCCCGGCGCCGCGCAGCACCAGCCAGTAGCCGGCAACGCCCAGAAGCCCGAGGCCGACCACCAGCAGGCCGGTGATCGCGCCCGACTGGAAGGCGACGTCGAGCGCCTTCTGCATGCCCCCGCGCGCTGCCTCGGCGGTGCGCACGTTGGCACGCACCGACACGTTCATGCCGATGAAGCCGGCCGAGGCCGACAGCAGGGCGCCGATCACGAAGCCCAGCGCCGCCCAGATTCCCAGCAGCAGCAGCAGGATGATCGCGACCGCCGCGCCGACGATGGCGATGGTGCGATACTGGCGGGCGAGGTAGGCGGTGGCACCTTCCTGGATGGCGGCGGCGATCTCCTGCATGCGTGCCGTGCCCGCCGGCATGGAAAGCACCTGGCGGCTGGCGAAGATGCCGTAGGCGATGGCCAGCAGGCCGCAAAGCAGGGCGATGGTGAAGGCGAAAGACATCAGGAGAATCCCCCGGTCAGGTGGATCGGCCGCGGCTGCGGCCATCGGGATGGGCGATCACGCGCCGGTGAGGTCGGCGCGCGCGCGGCGGGCTTATGCCGGATGCCAACCGGGTGGGCAATGGGCTGAGCTCGGGACGGGGCGCAAGGCTGGCCCCTGCAAGCTGCCGGCTGCCTCGCTTGGGAGGCTGGTCTCCGCTGCCGGCTCGCGGCGGCGCCCCGCGTCGGTGCCGCCGGTGTCAGGCCGCCTGGCGGCGCCTGCCGGCAAGGCCCCGCCGCGCGAGACCCACCCCGGCAAGGCCGAGCCCGGCAAGCCCGGCGCCCAGCAGCAGCAGCGAGGAAGGCTCGGGCACCGCGGACGGCGGCGGCGGCGCCAGAACAGCGCTGAGACTGCCGGAGGAGGAATGGCCGGTCGTGAAGTCGGAATAGATGTACGAGAGCGCGCCGACATTCAACGAAATCAGGGTGTTGCCGCCGTCGATCGCGTTGAAGGTGAAGCCCGCGACGTTGCCGTTCTGGAAGAACACCTGGGCGAAGCCGCCGATCGCGTCGGTCAGGTCGAAATGCCTGCCGTCGATGTCGAAATCCAGCGCAAGCAGTGTTTTGGCGGCGTTTCCAGGCGTGAAGAACTCGTTCAGCTGGCCAGTGAAATCACCGCCATCGATGGTGAAGCTGCCGGTGCCGGCGGGCTGGTTTGCCGACGTCAGCGTCACCGAATAAGTGATCGGCGCTGCCTCGGCCGCAGGCGATACCAGAACGAGTCCGGCCAGGGCAGCAGTCAGCACGGACACACGCGTTACGATCTTCAGCACCCAACCCCTCCTTCGGCAGGACCTTTCGGCAGAGCCGGCCCTAACCCTGCGGAGGGTAATACCATCTCCGGTTGTTGCGTTCTACGCATAGCTTCGCAGCACAGCTATGCGCGTGCATAATTTTTCGTGTTCTGTCATATTTTCAAGACGCGCGGAAAGCCGCCCCTGCCGCACGGCGATCTGGCGGGCGCCCCCGCGCGCGGCATAGATTCCCCCATTCCG
>JADYYZ010000313.1 GCA_020853405.1 Acetobacteraceae bacterium | reverse complement strand
GAAAGCGTCGAACTGTCGTCGAGGTAGGTCGCGAACGCGCCCTCGCGATGGCTGCCGGCATAGATCACCTGCGGCGTGATGCGCACGGCTGGCACCGGCGTCACCACCACCGTCAGGCTGCCCGAATGCGGCGGGCGGCGCGGCAGCGGGGTGTCGGTGGCCGCGTCGCGCGCATCGAGCCAGGTGTAGCCTAGTGTCGCCTCCAGCCAGCGCGCCGGCCGCACGGTCATTGCCAGCTCGACGCCGGAAATCTTCGCGCGGTCGCGGTTCTCCAGCGTGTCGAAGGCGGCATTGAAGTCGATCAGGTCGGTGATGCGGTTCTCGAAATAGGTGACTGCCAGCGTCGAGGTGCCGGCGGCGGCTGGAACATCGACCTCGATCCCGGCCTCCCAGCTGGTTCCCGATTCCGGCTTCAGGTCGGGGTTGCCGCGGAAGAAGCCGGGGATCGTGCCATAGCGCTGGAACAGTGACGGCGCCTTGAAACTGGTACCGGCGGCGGCGCGCAGCCTGACCGGCAGCGGCAGGCCGGGAATGCTGAACACGCCGCCCAGGTTCCAGGTGGTGTTGCTGCCGAAATCCTCGTCCTCCTGCAACCGCACGCCGCCGGTGAGGTCGAGCAGCGCGAACAGCCTGGTCTGGGCGCCGAGATAGAACCCGGTCGAGCCGGCGCGGGCATCGGTGGTGGTACGGAAGAAGCTCGATCCGTTCGCTGCCTCCACCTTGTCGTCCTGGCGCTGCACACCGAAGATCACCGCGGTGTCGCTGACCCTTCCCTCCAGGGCGGAGCCGGAGAAGGCGGGGCGCAGCGTGTTGTTCCATTCGAAGCGCGCGCTGTCGGCGTGGTAGCTGTCGCGCGCGAAGCCGGCGTTGAACGGGTCCCAGTCGTTGGTGAACTTGCGCCGGTCCTGGTTGAAGCCGGCGATCAGGCCGGTGGTCCAGAAGCCCTGGAACAGTTTCGTCTCGCCCGAGAGCCTTGCGATGGTTCGGGTGTTCTGCCCGCCATAGTTCGGATCATCGAAGCCGCCGCCGAATGGGCGGTCATCGAGGCCGATCCTGGTCTCGCGCCGCGCCAGGTAGCCTTCGATGCGGCTGCCGGCGGCCGGCTCGAACCCCAGCCGTGCCGAGCCGCTGGCAAGGCGTGCGCCGTCCTGCTCGCCGAGGTTCGGCCAGATCCGGTCGGCGGTGGCGTTGCTGCCCTGCGTGGAGAACGCCTGGGCGGTCGCGATGTAGTCGAACAGGTGCTGGCCGTCGCGAAGCGTGCCGCCGGCCGACAGCACCGCCTGGCCCTGGCGCGGGTAGCCGCCCGAAAGCTCGCCGTTCAGGGCGAACGGGCGGTCGCGCGGGGCGCGGCGGGTGATCAGGTTGATCACGCCGCCGACCGCGGCCGAGCCGTAATAGACGCTGGCGGGACCGCGCACGACCTCGATGCGCTCGATGTCGCCGAGCAGGTCGTCGCCGAAATTGAAGGCGCCGTTCGCCTCGCTGGGATCGTTGATCGGCTGGCCGTCGAGCAGCACCAGCACGTGCCGGCTGTTCGATCCGCGAACGAATACCGAGCTCTGCTGGCCAGGCCCGCCGGTCGGCACCACCGTGATGCCGGGCACGCTGGCCAACGCTTCGGGCAGGGTGGTGTAGCCACCATCCTCGATCGCGGCGCGGTCGATCACGCTGACCGAGGCGGGCAGGCGTTCGACCGGGGTCGCGACGCGCGTCGCGGTGACCACGGTTTCCGGCAGGCCGGGTTGTGCCGCGGCGCCGCCGGGGGCGATCAGCAGGGCAAGGGCAGTGACGAGTTTCGGTCGCATCGGGCGCTCCGGTCCGGGATGGAGAGGAGGGCGCGCGATCCGCGGGCAGTGAAGGCTTTGCATCGGGAAGCCAGCATTGAAACCTCCGGCGGACGACACCCTTCGTCTCGCCGCTGGCGGTTTCCCGCTTCCCGGAACCTCCCCGTCCCGGAAGCACGACAAGGCTCGGCGCCGGCCGGTCTCCTGGCTCGCGGGTCAAAGCCCCGGCCCACCTTCTCCGGTCCCCGCGAGGGGATCCCGAATGGCACGCTGGACCGAGGCTCGCCGCTTACAGTTGCGGGGGCAGCCGCGGCCTCGGGGGAAATCCCCGTCCCGCGTTCCCGTTTCAGCCCTTGCGGGCCACCGACGCCTGCGCCGCATGCTCGGCGATGCAGGCGGGCGGCGCAAGGGGTGTCAGAACACGGCGGAAAACAGCCCCCAGCACTTGCCGAACAGGAAGACCGTGAGTTTCCAGCCGAGATAAAGGCCGCCGATGCCAAGCCCCATGGCGATCACGCCCCAGGCGATGCCGACATAGATCAGCAGCCGATCGCGCTGCAGCACGCCGATCGCCATCAGCCCGATCGCCCAGCTGGGTGGACCGTTGGTGCCCGGGCCGGGCAGCAGAATCGGAATCGACAGCACCAGGCTCGCCCAGCCGATCATCCGTTCGCCGCCGCGGCCGGTGACCCAGCCCGGCCGCGGCCGCAGGAAGCGCTCGACGCGGACGATCCACTTGTCTGCCCGCTCGGCGATCGAGCGCAGCTGCGCAGCCGCGATCGTGCGTTCGCCCAGATGTCGCGGCAGGTACGGCTCGGGGCTGCCGCGCGCCATCTGCCACGCCAGCAGCAGCAGCGGCAGCCCGAGCAGCGAGGAGACGCCGGGGAACGGGTTGGGAATCATGTTCGGCAGCGCGAAGATGAACAGCAGCAGTCCGTAGCCGCGCGCACCGAACCCATGCACCAGCTCGGCGATCGCGATCCGCTCGCCCTGCCAGGTCGCGGCCAGTGCACGCAGAAGCTCTGCGGTGGTCGGTTCCGCCGCGTGCGCCTCGTCCGGTTCCGCCGCCGGCGACAGGCCGGGCGGGAGACTGTCCATGCGGGCCATGCGGGCGGCGTCAGGGCACCTGGCCGGTTCCGTCAGGCCTCTCCCGGGTGGGGAATAGGATGATCGCGATCGCCGGTGCGGCCGCAGCGCGATCCGTTTCCGGTAGTCCGGCCGCCGCCGGAACCGGTTGCTGCGGCAGGGCATTGCCGAGCCGGCTCATGTCGTCCAGACGCATCGTCGCTCCCCACCCGTTCGGTATCCGCAAGCGTGCCAAGCCCGGTGCCCCCGATCCGGTGTCCGGGCAGCGGCCGCTGCCATCTGCTACGCGCTTGCGGGCGAGTTCGCCATGGGCGGCCAGGACCGCGGATGCTAACTGAGCGCAGATGGCGCAGAAGTGAATTCCGCGCCGCCTCCACTACGGAGAATCACCTAGTGGCCCTGTGCCTAAAACACCTTGCACGCGCCGGAGTTGTCCAGGTGGTGCGGCGAACCAGCCCTGGTGGCCGCCATCGCTGAGCAAGGCGCCGTCGATCTCGCGCTGGTGCTGGCAATCGATGTCTCGGCCAGCGTCGATCTCGACGAATTCGCGCTGATGACCGAGGGCCTCGCTGCCGCGATCGAGGATTCGGAGGTGCTGGCTGCCTTCACCTCCGGTCCGGCCGGGGCGGTCGGGCTGGCCGCGCTGTTCTGGAGTGAGCCGACCGGCCAGGAGGTCGTGCTGGCCTGGCACCGTATCGCCGATGGTGCCGGCGCGGCCGTGGCGGCCGGCCTGCTGCGTGACGCGCCGCGCCCGGCCCGGCCGGGCCGCACCGCGATCGGCGCCGGCCTGCTGGCGGCGGCGCGGCTGCTCGCGCGCTGTCCTTTTCCCGCACGCAGGCTCGTGGTCGATGTATCGGGCGACGGGCGGCAGAACGCAGGCCCCGCGCTGGCGCCGGCGAGGCAGACGCTGGTCGATGCAGCGATCACCATCAACGGCCTCGCGGTGGCCAACGAGGAACCCGACCTTGCGGCGTGGTTTGCCGCCAATCTGATCGGCGGGCCGGGTGCATTCGCGATGGAAACGCCCGACTATGGCGCGTTCTCGCGTGCGATGCGCGAGAAGCTGGTGCGCGAGGCGCGCGGGCTTCTGATCGCCTGAGGCGGTGGACAGAGCCGGTCGCCAAGGCCAGAAAGCCCGCCATTCCAGGGAGTGTTTCGTGACGCCGCCGATGCCGCCGCCTGCTATCCTGCCACCCGCCATCCTGCTGACCCCCGG
>JADYYZ010000312.1 GCA_020853405.1 Acetobacteraceae bacterium | reverse complement strand
TGGCGGCAGCGCCGGCTCAGCCGCCCAGCCTCGCCTCGATCTCGGCGCTCACGGCATCGATGTCGGCCATGCCGTCGACACTCACCAGCCGGCCGCTCGCCGCATAGTGCGGCAGGATCGGCGCGGTCTGCTGCATGTAGGCGCCGAGCCGCGTGGTCAGCGTCTCGCGGTTGTCGTCGGGGCGGCGGGTGAACTCGGTCGAGCCGCACACGTCGCACACGCCCGGCTTCGCGGTGGGCTTGAAACTGTCGTGATAGCCGGTGCCGCATTTCGCACAGGTGAAGCGGCCGGCGATCCGCTCGATCAGCGCCGGCGGATCGACCTTGAGCTCGATCACGCGGTCGAGCTTCAGGCCGAGCCGCGCCAGCATCGCATCCAGCGCCCGGGCCTGCGCCACGGTGCGCGGGAACCCGTCCAGGATGAACCCCTTGGCGGCATCGGGCTTCTGGATGCGCGATTCCAGCATGGCGATCACCAGCTCGTCGGAGACCAGCTTGCCGCTCGCCATCACTGCCTTGGCCTGCCGCCCGAGCTCGGTGCCGGCCGCGACCTCGGCACGCAGCATGTCGCCGGTGCTGATCTGCACGATGCCGTAGTGCTGTTCCAGCCGCTTGGCCTGGGTGCCCTTCCCCGCCCCGGGCGGCCCCAGCAGGATCAGGTTCATGCGTATCCTCGACGGTTTGGGTTCACGCCCAGGCTGCAAGGGGGCCGATCAGACCGACCGGCCGGGTTCCTGGCAACCGGCAACCAACAGGGGGGCCACCGGCCTTCAGCGCCCGGCCTTCAACGCCCGGCCCTCAGCGCCCGGCCCTCAGCGCCCGGCCTTCAACGCCTGGCCTTGCCGCGCTGGCCAAGCCGGGCCCGGCGCAGCGCGCCCTCGTACTGGTGCGCATAGAGGTGCGAGGTGATCTGCGCCACCGTGTCCATGGTGACCGAGACCACGATCAGCAGGCTGGTGCCGCCGAAATAGAACGGCACGCCGTAATGGCTGATCAGCACCTCGGGCAGCAGGCAGACCGCGACCAGATAGAGCGCCCCCACCGTGGTCAGGCGCGTCAGCACATAGTCGAAATACTCGGCAGTGGCCTGGCCGGGCCGGATGCCGGGAACGAAGCCGTGCTTCTTCAGGTTGTCGGCGGTCTCGGTCGGGTTGAACACGACCGCGGTGTAGAAATAGGTGAAGAAGATGATCAGCGCCGCGTACAGCAGCATGTACAGCACGGTGCCGTGCGCGATCCAGGCCGAGATGCCCTGCAGCCATTCCGGGCCGCCATCCTGGCTGAAGCCGGCAATGGTCAGCGGCATCAGCAGCAGCGAACTGGCGAAGATCGGCGGAATCACGCCGGAGGTGTTCAGTTTCAGCGGCAGGTGCGTGGAATCGCCGCCGAACATCCGGTTGCCGACCTGGCGCTTCGGATACTGGATGATGATCCGCCGCTGCGCGCGTTCGAAGAACACCACCGCAGTCACCACCACCACCGCCATCACCAGCAGGAAGATGATCAGGAAGGTGGAGAGCGCGCCGGTGCGCCCGAGTTCCAGCGTGCCGCCCAGCGCGTGCGGCAGGCCGGCGACGATGCCGGCGAAGATGATCAGCGAGATGCCGTTGCCGACCCCGCGCGCGGTGATCTGCTCGCCGAGCCACATCAGGAACATCGTGCCGCCGACCAGGCTGACGATGCAGCCGACGCGGAAGAACCAGCCGGGGTCGATCACCGCCCGGTTCGCCTCCAGCCCGATCGTGATGCCCCAGGCCTGGAAGATCGCGATGAACACGGTGAGATAGCGGGTGTGCTGGTTCAGCTTCTTGCGCCCTGCCTCGCCCTCCTTCTTCAGCGCCTCCAGGCTGGGCACCGCCGCGGTCATCAGCTGGATGATGATGCTGGCGCTGATATAGGGCATGATGTTGAGCGCGAAGATCGTCATCCGCCCGAGCGCGCCGCCCGAGAACATGTCGAACATGCCGAGCATGCCGCCGCCCATCTGGCGGATCAGGTCGGCCATCACCTGGGCATCGACCCCCGGCACCGGAATGAAACTGCCGATGCGGTAGACGACCAGCGCGCCGAGCGTGAACCACAGGCGCTTCTTCAGTTCGGTGGCCTTGGCGAAGGCGCCAAGGTTCAGGTTGGCTGCAAGCTGCTCCGCCGCCGAGGCCATGCGTTCGCGCCCCTATTCCGCCGCGCCAAGCGCAGACATGGAGATCGAGATCCCGCCCCGCAACCCGATCAGGATTCGGCGCCCGCCGCCGCCGCGACGGAAGCGACCGTCACGCTGCCGCCGGCGGCTTCCACCGCCGCCTTCGCCGCCGCCGATGCGCCGTGCACCGTGATCGCGACCTTGCGCGTGAGCTCGCCCTTGGCCAGCAGCCGCACGCCATCGAACCGGCCCTTGCGCAGCAGGCCGGCGGCCCGGAGCGCCGCCTCGTCGATCGGCGCATCGGCATCGAGCCGGCCATCGGCGATCGCCGCCTCGAGCGTGCCGAGATTGATCGCGACATAGGCCTTGCGGAAGATGTTCGTGAAGCCGCGCTTGGGCAGCCGCCGGTAGATCGGCAGCTGGCCGCCCTCGAACCCGTTCAGCCGCACGCCGGTGCGGGCCTTCTGGCCCTTGACGCCGCGGCCGGCGGTCTTGCCCTTGCCGCTGCCGATGCCCCGGCCGACACGCTTGAATCGCTTGCGCGCGCCGTCATTGTCGCGCAGCTCGTTGAGCTTCATCGCCCCTGCTCCTTCAGGCCGGCCGCGGGCGCGGTCAGGCCTGTTCCTCCACCTTCACCAGGTGGGCAACCTTGCGGATCATGCCGCGCACGCTCGGCGTATCCTCGAGCTCGCGCGTGCGGTGCAGCTTGTTCAGCCCCAGGCCGATCAGGGTGGCACGCTGGCTTGCGTGCCGGTTGATCGGCGAGCCGACCTGCGTCACGCGCACCGTCCTGCTCGGCGCCGGCTTGTTCTGCTCAGGCATCGGCGGCCGCCTCCGTCTGCGCCGGGTGGGTATCGCGCCGGCCGATCAGGTCGGACACCTTCCTGCCGCGCCGGGCCGCCACCATGCGCGGGCTCGACACCTTGGACAGCGCCGCGAAGGTCGCCTTGATCATGTTGTGCGGGTTGGCGCTGCCGGTGCACTTCGCCACCACGTCGGCGATGCCCATGGTCTCGAACACCGCGCGCATCGGCCCGCCGGCGATGATGCCGGTGCCGGCCGGGGCACTGCGCAGATACACCTTGCCGGCGCCGAAATCGCCGACCACGTCGTGGTGCAGCGTGCGGCCCTCGCGCATCGGGATGCGCACCAGCGACCGCTTGGCGCGCTCGGTCGCCTTGCGGATCGCCTCCGGCACCTCGCGCGCCTTGCCGCTGCCGAAGCCGACCCGGCCCTTCTGGTCGCCCACCACCACAAGCGCGGCGAAGGCGAAGCGGCGGCCGCCCTTCACCACCTTGGCGACGCGGTTGATCGCCACCAGCTTGTCGACGAACTCGTCGGAATCGCGCTCGCGCTCGCGCTCCCGTCCCCGCCCGCGACGCTCGCCGCCGCCCTCGCCCGGTTCACGTGCCATCGAATGGTTCCTCAGAAGTCGAGACCGCCCTCGCGGGCGGCATCGGCCAGCGCCTTGACGCGGCCGTGATACAGGTAGGGCCCGCGGTCGAACACGACCTGGCTCACGCCCGCTTCCCTGGCGCGCGCTGCCACCAGCTTGCCGACCGCCGCCGCCGCCCCCTTGTCGGCGCCGGTCTTCAGCTCGCCGCGCAAACTCTTTTCGATCGACGAGGCGGCGGCGAGCGTATGGCCGCGCAGATCGTCGATCACCTGCGCGTAGATGTGCTTCGAGGAGCGGAACACGCAAAGCCGCGGCCGCCCGCCTCCCTTCTGGCGCAGGCTGAAGCGCAGCCGGGTCTTGCGCCGCTCGCTCAGGTCCTGTTTCGCGCTCATGACTACTTCTTCTTGCCTTCCTTGCGCCGGATCGTCTCGGTCGAGTAGCGCACGCCCTTGCCCTTGTACGGCTCCGGCCCGCGGAAGCCGCGGAGCTCGGCCGCCACCTGCCCGACCTGGCGCTTGTCGATGCCCTCGATCTTCACGCTGGTCGGCTTTTCGCAGCTGATCCTGATGCCGGGCGGGATCGGATAGACCACGTCGTGGCTGTAGCCCAGGTTCATCACCAGGTTGCTGCCCTGCACCGCGGCGCGATAGCCGGTGCCGGTGATCTCCAGCTCCCTGGTGTAGCCGGCCGACACCCCCCTGACCATGCTGGCGACCAGCGCGCGCGTGGTGCCCCACATCGTGCGCGCGCGGCCGGAGCTGCCGCGGGGGCTTACCACCACCGCCGCCCCTTCCACCTTCGCCTCGACCAGGTCGGTCAGCGCGAGGCTGAGCTCGCCGAGCTTTCCCTTGGCGGTCAGCACCGAGTCGGCGACCGCGACACTGACGCCCGCAGGCAGCTCGACCGGATATTTTCCGACGCGACTCATGGTTCCCTTCCCCCGCGCGCCTTCAGAACACGCGGCACAGCACTTCGCCGCCGACATTGGCGGCGCGCGCCTCGGCATCGCTCATCACGCCGCGCGGCGTCGAGAGGATCGAGACGCCGAGGCCCGCATAGACCTTCGGCAGGTCGCGGATCTTCGAATAGACGCGCCGCCCCGGCTTCGAGACGCGGCTGATCTCGCGGATCGCGGGCTCGCCTTCGCTGTATTTCAGCTCGACGCGGATCGCCTTGACGCCCGGCCGCACCTCCTCGGTCTGCCAGGCGCGGATGTAGCCCTCGCGCTTCAGCACCTCCAGCACGTTCTCGTGCAGCCGGCTGTAGGTCGCCTTGACCTGGCTCTGGCGTGCGGCATGGCCGTTGCGGATGCGCGTCAGCAGATCGCCAAGCGGATCGGAAAGATTCATCGCCTGCCTCGCCCCCTCACCAGCTGGCCTTGACCATGCCGGGAATCTGCCCGGCGCTGGCAAGGTCGCGCAGCGCCACACGGCACAGCCGGAACTTGCGATAGTTGCCGCGCGGCCGGCCGGTGAGCTCGCAGCGCAGGCGCACACGCACCGCCGCGCCGTTGCGCGGCAGTTCGGCCAGTTTCAGCGCCGCCTGGAAACGCTCCTCGGGCGCTGCCTCGCGGTTCATCACCACCGCCTTCAGGCTTGCGCGCTTCTTCGCATCGCGCGCGACGAGTTTCGCGCGGCGGCTGTTCTTCTCGATCGACGACGTCTTGGCCATATCGGTCTTCTTCTCTCCAGAACCTGCCGGGCCGGCCCGGCGGTTTTCCGAAATCTTCCTTGGTCCGTCCGCCGCCGCTCAGCTCGCGGTGAACGGCATGTTGAACGCCTTCAGCAGCGCCTTCGCCTCGCGGTCGCTTTTCGCGCTGGTGACGATGATGATGTCCATGCCGCGCACGGCATCGACCTTGTCGTAGACGATCTCCGGGAACACGATCTGTTCCTTGAGCCCCATCGCGAAGTTGCCGCGGCCGTCGAAGTTCCTGCCGCCGATGCCGCGGAAGTCGCGCACGCGCGGCAGCGCGATGTTCACCAGCCGGTCCAGGAACTCGTACATGCGCGCGCGCCGCAGCGTCACCTTGGCGCCGATCGGCAGGCCGGCGCGGATCTTGAAGCCGGCGATCGCCTTCTTGGCCTTGGTCTTGACCGGCTTCTGGCCCGAGATCGCGGCAAGCTCGCTGACCGCCGCGTCGAGCTTCTTCTGGTCGGCGGTCGCCTCGCCCACGCCCATGTTGATCACGATCTTCTCCAGCCGCGGCACCGAGAAGCGGTTGGTGTAGCCGAACTCCTTGGTCAGCAGCGGCACGATCCGCTCGCGATAGTCGCTGAGCAGGCGCGGCGTGCCGGCCGAGGCGGCAGCGGCGCCGGCATGCGCGGCACCCGCCGCTTCCGCCGGCTTCTTGCGGTCGGCCTTGGGCTTTGCGGTCTTGGCCTTCTCGGCGGCCTGGTCGGGCTTGTCGTTCATCACCGGAAATCCTTCAGCGGTCCAGCACCTCGCCCGAGCCGCGGGCGATGCGGACCTTCTTGCCGTCCTCCAGCAGTTTGAAGCCGACCCGGGTCGGCCGGTCGGTCTTGGGGTCGATCAGCGCGACGTTCGAGAGATGGATCGCCGACTCGCGCTCGATGATCCCGCCCGCCTCGCGCATTCCCTGCGGCTTCTGGTGGCGCTTGATCATCGCCACCCCCTGCACCACCACCCGATCGGCGGCGGGCAGCACGCGCAGCACCTCGCCGCGCCTGCCCTTGTCCTTGCCGGCCAGCACCTGCACGGTGTCGCCCTTCCTGATACGCGCAGCCATCACAGCACCTCCGGCGCGAGGCTGATGATCTTCATGAACTTCTTCGCGCGGAGCTCGCGCACGACGGGGCCGAAGATGCGGGTGCCGATCGGCTCCAGCTGCTTGGTGATCAGCACCGCGGCGTTGCGGTCGAAGCGGATCGCGCTGCCGTCGGCGCGCCGCACCGGATAGGCGGTGCGCACGATCACCGCCCGATGCACGTCGCCCTTCTTCACCTTGCCGCGCGGGATCGCATCCTTGATCGAGACCACGATGACGTCACCGACGCTCGCGGTCTTGCGCTTGGAGCCGCCCAGCACCTTGATGCACATCACCTGGCGCGCGCCGGAATTGTCGGCGACCTCCAGGTGGGTTTCGGGGTGGATCATCTATCCCTCCCTCAGCCCTGCGCGGCCGGCGCCGGCGCCGGTCCAGCGGCCGCGGGCGATGCCGCTGCTGGTGCCGGTTCCACGTATCGGGCGACGCTCTCGCCGCGGCACTCGATCAGCTGGAAGGTCTTGCGCTTCGACAGCGGCCGGCACTCCTCGATGCGCACCAGGTCGCCGACCTTGGCCACACCCGCCTCGTCGTGCGCCGCATACTTCTTCGAGCGGCGGATGAACTTCTTGTAGATCGGGTGCATGATCCGGCGTTCGACCTCGACGGTGATCGTCTTGGCCATCTTGTCGCTGGTCACCCGGCCGGTGAGCACGCGCTTGGGCATCGCTCGCCTCCTCAGTTCTCGGTCGTTGCCGGCGCGGCGTGCGCCGCCCGGCCGGCGGCGCGGCGGCGCTCGGCCTGGATGGTCTTGATGCGCGCGATGTCGCGGCGCACGAGGCGGACGCGCCCGGTGCCCTCGAGCTGGCCGGTGGCGCGCTGGAAGCGCAGGTTGAACTGCTCCTTGCGCAGATCGAGCAGCAGCGCCGCGAGCTCGTCGGGCGACTTGGTGCGCAGGTCGGTGGCGTCGCTCATCGCCCTCAGCCCTCCATGCCCAGGCGGGTGATGAACCTGGTGCGGATCGGCAGTTTCGCCGCCCCCAGCGTCAGCGCCTCGCGCGCAAGCCCGAGCGGCACGCCGTCGAGCTCGAACATGATGCGGCCGGGCTTGACCCGGCAGACCCAGAACTCGGGCGAGCCCTTGCCGCTGCCCATGCGCACCTCGGCCGGCTTGGTGCTGACCGGCACGTCAGGGAAGATGCGGATCCAGACCCGGCCCTGGCGCTTCATGTGGCGCGTGATCGCACGCCGCGCCGCCTCGATCTGGCGGGCGGTGATGCGCTCAGGCTCCAGCGCCTTCAGGCCGAAGGTGCCGAAATTCAGGCTGGTGCCGCCCTTGGCATCGCCATGGATGCGGCCCTTGTGGGCCTTGCGGTATTTCGTGCGCTTCGGTTGAAGCATCGTCTCTCACCTCCCGCGCCCGCCCGGGGTTACCCCACGCAGGCCGCGGCTTCCTTTCAGTTCGTCAGCGTCGCAACATCAGCGCTGGGGCGCCTGTTCCAGCGCCTTGCGGTCGACCGCCATCGGGTCGTGGGCCATGATCTCGCCCTTGAACACCCAGACCTTGACGCCGCACGTGCCGTAGGTGGTTTTCGCGGTCGCGGTGCCGAAATCGATGTCGGCGCGCAGCGTGTGCAGCGGCACGCGGCCCTCGCGGTACCATTCGACGCGCGCGATCTCGGCGCCGCCCAGCCGGCCGGCGCAGTTGATGCGGATGCCCTGGGCGCCGAGCCGCATCGCCGACTGCACGGCCCGCTTCATGGCGCGGCGAAACGCCACCCGGCGCTCGAGCTGCTGGGCGATGTTCTCGGCGACCAGCCGCGCGTCGATCTCGGGCTTGCGGATCTCGACGATGTTCAGCGCCACCTCGGCGCCGGTCATCCGGCCGAGCTCGACCCGCAGCTTCTCGATGTCGGAACCCTTCTTGCCGATCACCACGCCTGGCCGCGCGGCGTGGATGGTGACGCGCGGCTTCTTCGCCGGCCGCTCGACCACCACCTTGCTGACCCCCGCGCCGGCCAGTTTCTCGCGCAGGAAGTCGCGCAGCTTCAGGTCCTCGTGCAGCTGCTTGGCGTAATCGTTCCTGGCGAACCAGCGCGAATCCCAGGTGCGGTTGATGCCGAGCCGAAGCCCGGTGGGGTTGACTTTGTGCCCCATGGATCAGGCGGCCTCCTGCTTGGCCTCGGGTTGGCGTGGCTCCGGGCGGCGCCGGCGGGGCGGGCGTGCTGCCTTCGCCTCGGCGTCCTTCTGGCGGACGACGATGGTCAGGTGGCTGAACCACTTCTCGACGCGGCTCGCGCGCCCGCGGCCGCGTGCGTGGAACCGCTTCATCACGATGCTGCGCCCGACGGTCGCGGTATCGACGACCAGCCGGTCGACATCGAGCGCGTGATTGTTCTCGGCATTGGCGATCGCGCTGTCCAGCACCTTGCACACCTGCTTGGCGATGCGCCGCTTGCTGAAGGTGAGCGTCGCCCGCGCCTGGCCGGCGGGCAGGCCGCGGATCAGCTCGGCCACCAGGTTCAGCTTGCGGGGCGAGACGCGCAGGTTGCGCGCGATCGCCTGCGCCTGCGACTCGTCGAGGTCGCGGGGGCGTGCCTGCTTGCTCATGCTCTCAGCCCCGCTTCGCCTTCTTGTCGCCGGCGGCGTGGCCGGTGAATGTCCGGGTCGGCGCGAACTCGCCGAGCTTGTGACCGACCATGTTCTCGCTGACCTGCACGGGGATGAACTTGCGGCCGTTGTAGACGGCAAAGGTCAGGCCCACGAACTGCGGCAGGATCGTGCTGCGCCGGCTCCAGGTCTTGATGATCTCGTTGCGGGTCGCGTTGCGCGCGGCCTCTGCCTTCTTCAGCAGGAAGCCATCGACGAACGGACCCTTCCAAACACTGCGTGCCATCGTTGCTGTCCCCCGCCCTCAGCCCTTCCTGGCCTTGTGGCGGTTACGGATGATCAGTCGGTCGGTGCGCTTGTTGGCGCGGGTCTTCGCGCCCTTGGTCGGCTTGCCCCAGGGGGTGACCGGGTGGCGGCCGCCGCTGCTGCGGCCTTCGCCACCGCCATGCGGGTGGTCGATCGGGTTCATGGTCACGCCGCGGTTGTGCGGGCGACGCCCAAGCCAGCGCGAGCGGCCCGCCTTGCCGATCTGGATGTTGCCGTGGTCGGGGTTGCTGACCGCGCCGACGGTGGCCATGCATTCCGCCCGCACCAGGCGCAGTTCGCCCGAGCTCAGCTTGATCTGCACGTAGCCCGCGTCCTTGGCCACCAGCTGGGCATAGGTGCCGGCCGAGCGCGCGATCTTGCCGCCGGCGCCCGGCTTCAGCTCGATGTTGTGCACGATCGTGCCGACCGGGATCGCTGCCATCGGCATCGCGTTGCCCGGCTTGATGTCCACCCGCTCGCCGGCGATCACCTGGTCGCCGGCCTTCAGCCGCTGCGGCGCCAGGATGTAGGCGAGCTCGCCGTCAGCGTACTTCACCAGCGCGATGAAGGCGGTGCGGTTCGGGTCGTATTCCAGCCGCTCGACGGTGGCGGCGATGCCGTACTTGCGCCGCCTGAAGTCGACCGTGCGGTACGACTTCTTGTGGCCGCCGCCGCGGAAGCGGCTGGTGGTGCGCCCGGCATTGTTGCGACCGCCGGTGGCGCTCTTGCCCACCGTCAGCGCCTTCACCGGCTTGCCCTTCCACAGGCCCTTGCGGTCGACCAGGACGGTGCCGCGCAGGCTGGCGGTGACGGGGTTGAAGGTCTTCAGTGCCATCGTGCGCTACTCCCGCCTCACGCCAGGCCCGAGGCGAGGTCGATCGAGAAGCCAGGTGCCAGCCGCACCATGGCCTTCTTCACGTCGGCGCGCCGGCCGGGCCGGCCGCGGAAACGCTTGGCCTTGCCCTTGGCGACCAGCGTGTTCACCGCCTTGACGCGGACATTGAACAGACCCTCCACCGCCGCCTTGATCTCCGGCTTGGTGGCCTCGGGCGCGACCCGGAACACCACCTGGTTGGCCGCCGAGATCGCGGTCGCCTTCTCGGTCACCACGGGGGCGAGGATGATCTGGCAGGCGCGCTCGCGGCTGATCGGCGGGCGCGCCTTCCTGGCCTTCTCGGGCTTCGCGGTCTCGTTCACGACAGGCGCTCCTGCAGCTTGGCAAGCCCATCCCGCGTCAGCGCCAGCACGTCGTGGCGCAGGATGTCGTAGACGTTGGCGCCGATGCCGGGCAGCACGACGACCTTCGGCAGGTTGCGTGCCGCGCGCATGAATTTCTCGTCGACCGCGGCACCGTCGATCACCAGTGCCGAGCCCCAGCCCAGCCCCGCGACCTGCTTCTTCAGCGCCGCCGTCTTGCCATCGGCCGAGGTGGCGGCATCAAGCACCACCAGCTTGCCCTCGGCGCATTTCTGCGACAGCGCGCTGATCAGCCCCAGCCGGCGCACCTTCTTGGGCAGGCTGTATTCGTGGCTGCGCACCACCGGGCCATGCACCACGCCGCCCTTGCGGAACTGCGGCGAGCGCAGCGAGCCCTGGCGCGCATTGCCGGTACCCTTCTGCTTGTAGGGCTTCTTGGTAGTGCCCTGCACCTCGCCCATGCCCTTGGTCTTGTGGGTGCCGGCCCGGCGCCTGGCGAGCTGCCAGTGCACCACGCGCGCCATGATGTCGGCCCTGGGTTCGATGCCGAAAATCTCGCCGGGCAGATCGACCTCGCCGGCGGGCGCATTGTCGAGCGTCACGGACGTCAGTTTGATCGGGTCCATCGCCAAAAAATCCTCACGCCTTCAGCGCGGCGGGGAAGGCGGCCTCGGCCGGGCGGGTGCGCTTGACCGCATCGCGCACCAGCACATAGCCGCCCTTGGAGCCGGGCACGGCGCCCCGGATCAGCACGAGGCCGGCTGCCTCGTCGACCGCCGCCACCTCGAGATTCTGCGTGGTCACCCGCGCCTGCCCCATGTGGCCGGCCATCTTCTTGTTCTTGAACGTCTTGCCGGGGTCCTGGCGGTTGCCGGTCGAGCCGTGGCTGCGATGGCTGATGGAAACGCCGTGCGTCGCCTCCAGGCCGCGGAAATTGTGTCGCTTCATCGCGCCCGCAAAGCCGCGGCCGATGGTGGTGCCGGTGACATCGACCTTCTGGCCCGGCACGAAGTGGGTAACCGAGAGTGTCGCCCCGACCTCGAGCAGCGCGTCGGCGGAAACCCGGAACTCGACCAGTTTCTGCTTCGGCTCGACCTGCTGCTTCGCATACATGCCGCGGAGCGGCCTGGTCAGGCGTTGCGGCTTGGCCGCGCCATGGCCCAGCTGGAGCGCGGTGTAGCCGTGCCGGTCCTGCTCCTTGCGGGCCACCACCTGCAGCCCGTCCACGTGCAGCACGGTGACCGGCACGTGCGTGCCGTCGTCGCGGAAGATGCGGCTCATGCCGAGCTTCTTCGCGATCAGGCCGGTCCGCTTCTTGTCGCTCATCGCCCCGCCCTCAGAGCTTGATCTCGACATCGACGCCGCTGGCGAGGTCGAGCTTCATCAGCGCGTCCACGGTCTGCGGCGTCGGATCGACGATGTCGAGCAGCCGGCGATGCGTGCGGATCTCGAACTGCTCGCGGCTTTTCTTGTCGACATGCGGGCCGCGGTTGACCGTGAAGCGCTCGATCTCGGTCGGCAGCGGGATCGGCCCGCGCACCTGGGCACCGGTGCGCTTGGCGGTCGAGACGATCTCGCGCGTGCTGGAATCCAGCACGCGGTGATCGAACGCCTTCAGGCGGATGCGGATGTTCTGGCTGTCCATCGTTCCCTGATCGCGGGGCACAAAGTCACGCACGTGCCGAAAATGCCCCGCAATCCTCCTTCGTTGCTCGCTGCTGCGATCCGCGTCCCGGGCGCCTCGGTCAGGCGGTGATCTTGGCGACGACGCCGGCGCCGACGGTGCGGCCGCCCTCGCGGATCGCGAACCGCAGACCCTCGTCCATCGCGATCGGCGCGATCAGTTCGACCTGCATCGACACATTGTCCC
>JADYYZ010000311.1 GCA_020853405.1 Acetobacteraceae bacterium | reverse complement strand
CAAGCCGTTCGCCACCGTGCAGGACTGGCTGACGGCGGCGCGGGCGGCGCCCGAGAAGGTCACCTATGCCACCTCGGGGTCCGGCACGCTGGCGCACCTCGCGATGACGCGGCTTGCCAATGCCGGCAATTTCAAGGTCACGCACGTACCCTATCGCGGCGGCGGGCCGGCAACCACGGCGATGCTGTCGGGCGAGATCGACAGCTACATGACGAACGCGGTGGTGGTGATGCCGCATATCCAGAGCGGCGCGCTGCGCCCGCTCGCCGTCACCAGCGCCGAACGCTGGCCCGGCCTGCCGGGCATTCCCACTTTCGCCCAGGTCGGGCTGCCGGGCGCGGAAGCCTATACCTGGTGGGCGTTCTTCGGCCGTGCCGGCACGCCGCCTCCGATCATTGCGAAGATGGGCGAGGCGCTGCGGGCAACGCTCGGCGAACCCGCGATCTCGACCAGGATCGAGGAACTGGGGGCGAACGTGGTCGCCTCCTCGCCCGCCGAGCTCGACAGCTTCCTGCGCGCCGAGATCGAGAAGTGGGGCAAGGTGATCCGCGACAACAACATCCGCGCGGAGGGCTGATCAGGCGCCGGCCGCTCAGCCAAGCGCGATGCTGGCGCCGTCGACCGTCACCACGCGCGTGGAAAGGTCGTAGGAAAGCAGGTCCTCGCCGAGGATCAGCGGCCCCCGCCAGCTCTCGCGCACCTCGGCGATCAGGGCCGCGGCATCGAAGCGGGTCGGCACGAAATGGTTCAGCACCAGAGCGCCGACCCCCGCCTCGGCGGCCACCCGCCCGACCTCGGTGGACAGCGTGTGGTAGCCGGCCACCGCATCGCGCGTGGCCGCGCTGCGCACCCCGGCCAGCACCGGCATCTCGCGCAGGATGAACACCTCGTGCACCACGCAGTCGGCAGCGCGCGCGGCCGCGATCAGCGGCGGCCAGAACACGGTATCGGCCGAGAACACCAGTTTGCGCCCGGCATGGGCGAGGACGAAGCCGTAGGTCTCGGGGAACGGGTCGTGGTTCACCTTCACCGTGGTGACCTCGACGCCGCCGAGCACGAACCTCTCGCCGTCGGTGAACTCCGCCACCTCCACCTCGAGGCCCGCGGTCGAGGGGCGGCGTTCGTGCGCGATCCGGAAATCGAGTTCGCGCCGCCATAGCGCGAAGGACCGCTCGACGAAGGCGCCGGTGCCGGGCGGGCCGAACACGCGCCACGGCCGGGTCCGCCCCTGGTGCCACGACGAGACCACCAGCTGATGGAAATCGATCATGTGGTCGGAATGCAGGTGGGTGACCAGCAGCGCCTCGATCCCGCGGCCGGGCTCGCCTGCCTGCACCAGCCGCTGCGCGACGCCGCTGCCGCAATCGACCAGCAGCGCGGTGTCGCCGGCCCGCACCAGGCTCGCCGGCCCCATCCGTCGCGGGTCGGCCTGCGGGCAGCCGGTGCCGAGCAGGGTCAGGCGCATCGCACGATCCTGGCCTTCCGCTTGTTCACGCCGGCGCCGGGCCGGGGATGATGGGCCGGGGATGATGGGCGGGAGGGAGGATGCTACGCACGCAGCGTCGCCCCGGTCGCCTTCGCCACCGCTGCCACCACCTTGGCCGAGGCGGCCTCGATCTCGGCATCCGTCAGCGTGCGCTCGCGCGGCTGGAAGGTGACCTCGACGCCCAGGCTTTTCGTGCCGGGCGCGACCTTGTCGCCGGCATAGGCATCGAACAGCACAGCGCCGGCGACCAGCGTGCGCTCGGCGCCCCTGGCGGCGCGCAGCACGGCATCGGCCGGGACCGACGCCTCGACCAGGAAGGCGAAGTCGCGCCGGACCGGCTGGAAGGCGGGCAGGTCGGGCGCGCCGCGCTTCCTGCGCTTCGGTTCCGGCACCGCATCGAGGAACACCTCCATCGCCACCGCCGGCCAGGCAAGGTCGAGTGCGGCCAGCACGCGCGGATGCAGCGCGCCGAAACTGGCGAGCACGGTGCGCCCTGCCTTCAGCACGCCGCTTCTGCCCGGATGGTACCAGGCCGGTGCCTCGGCGGTCGCCATCAGGCCGTCGGGGTTGACGCCGATCGCGACCAGCACGGCCAGCGCATCGGCCTTGGCATCGAAGGGGTCGGGCTCGCGGCTTCCCGCCCAGGCGCGCACCCCCTGGCCGCAGCGGAGCGCGGCCGCGATCAGGCGCTGGCCGGCTTCGTCGGCGGCGTTGAAGCCTGGCCCGATCTCGCACAGCAGGGCAGCGCCGGCGCCACGGGCGGCGTTGCGGGCGGCCGCCAGCAGCAGGTTGGCAACCGGCGTCGGCCGCAACTGGTCGAGATCGGCCGCGATCGGGTTCTCGACCGCGAGCCCGGCGGGGGCGCTGCCGAACAGCGCCGCCACGCGCTTCTCGATGAAGCTGAAGGTTACCGCCTCGGCAAGGCCCCGCGCTGCCAGGGTCCGCCGCGCGAGCGCGGTGCGCTGCTGCTGGGGCGAAAGCGTCGCGGCGGGCACCGGCGCGACCGCCGGCATCGAGACCGGCGGCACGCTGTCCAGCCCCCTGATGCGCAGCACCTCCTCGACCAGGTCGGCTTCCGGCTCGATCGCATCGCGCCCGGCCGCGGCCCGCGCCGCGAGTTCGGGGGCGAGCGTGCCCGCCTGCTCCAGCGCGGTCGGTGCGGCGATGTCGTTGCGCCAGGACGGCACGGCGACCGTGATCCGCTCGGCATCGCGCGCCGTGGCGATGAAGCCCAGGCGATCGAGGATGCCGGAAACCTCGTCGGCCGGCACGGCAAGCCCGCCCAGGCCGGCAAGCCGGGTGAAGCGCATGCCGGCAGTGCGCTGCCAGGCAGGCGGATGGCCCGCGGCGACCACCTCGCTCGCCTCGCCGCCGCAGATCTCGAGCATCATGCGGGTGGCGGCTTCCAGCGCCTGCGGCATCAGGGCGGCATCGATGCCGCGCTCGAACCGGTAGCGGGCGTCGGTCTGGATGCCGTGGCGGCGGCCGGAAAGGGCCACGCGTACGGGATCGAAATAGGCGCATTCGATGAAGGCGTCGGTGGTCGCCTCATCGCAGCCGCTGCGCTCGCCGCCGATGATGCCGGCCAGCGATTCCGGCCCCGCCGCATCGGCGATCACACAGTCGTCGTGGCCCGCGGCAACTTCCTTGCCGTTCAGCGCCAGGAACGGCCTGCCATCGCCGGGCGCCATGGTCAGCACGCTGCCGTGCACCTTGCTTGCATCGAACACGTGCAGCGGCCGGCCGAGATCGAAGGTGAAGAAGTTCGTCACATCGACCAGGCGGTTGATCGGCCGCAGCCCGATCGCACTCAGCCGCTCCCGCAGCCATTGCGGCGAGGGGCCGTTGGCAAGCCCGCGCAGGCTGCGCCCCAGCACATAGGGACAGTAGCCGGGTGACGCGATCGCCCAGGTGATCGGCGAGGCGAACGCGGCCGGAACCGGCGCCGCCGACCACGGCTTCAGCGTGCCGATGCCGGCGGCGGCAAGGTCGCGCGCGATGCCGCGCACGGACAGCGCATCGCCCCGGTTCGGCGTCACCTTGATGTGGATCACCGGGTCATCGAGGCCGGCCCAGCGCGCATAGGCCTCGCCGACCGGTGCGTCCTCGGGCAGCTCGACGATGCCGTCATGATCCTCGCCAAGGCCCATCTCGCGCGCGGACAGCAGCATGCCGGCCGACAGCACGCCACGGATCTCGCCTGCCTTCAGCGTGACGCCGGTGCCGGGAATGAAACTGCCCGGCGCGGCGAACACGCCCTTCATGCCGGTGCGCGCGTTCGGCGCGCCGCACACCACGCTGACGCGCGCACCGTCGCCGGGATCGACGATGCAGGCACGCAGCCGGTCGGCGTTCGGGTGCTGCACCGCCTCGATCACCCGGGCGATGCGGAATGGCGCAAGGGCGGCGCCCCGATCGACCACCTCCTCGACCTCCAGCCCGATGGCGGAGAGCCTGGCGGCGATCGCGGCGGCATCGGCATCGGTATCGAGGTGGGTGCCGAGCCAGCTCAGCGTGAACTTCATGCCGCCCCCCCTCCGCTCGCCAGCCCCTCGTGCAGCATCGCCGGCGCCAGCGGGCTGAAGCCGTAATGGCCAAGCCAGCGGAGGTCGGCGTCGTAGAACGGCCGGAGGTCGGGGATGCCGAGTTTCAGCATGGCGATGCGCTCGATCCCCATGCCGAACGCAAAGCCCTGCCAGTCGCGCGGGTCGATGCCGCAATTGGCCAGCACCTTCGGGTGCACCATGCCGCTGCCCATGATCTCGAGCCAGTCGCCGCCCGCACCCAGTTCGCCGGTTTTCCGGTTCCAGCCGATATCCACCTCCATGCTGGGTTCGGTGAACGGAAAGTAGCTCGACCGGAAGCGCACCGGCAGGCTGGCGATGCCGAAGAAGCTGCGCAGGAAATCGACCACGCACCCCTTGAGGTGGCCGAGATGGATGGCGCGGTCGATTGCCAGCCCCTCGCACTGGTGGAACATCGGCGAGTGGGTGGCGTCGTGGTCGGCGCGATAGGTGCGGCCCATGCAGATCTTCCGGATCGGCGGCGCCTCGGAAAGCATGGTCCGCGCCTGCACGGGGCTGGTGTGGGTGCGCAGCACCAGCCGGCGGCCGCCGCGCTCGCCCGGCATGTAGAACGTGTCCATGTCCTGGCGCGCGGGATGGTGGGCGGGGATGTTGAGTGCCCCGAAATTCATCCAGTCATCCTCGATGTCCGGCCCCTCGGCCAGGCCGAACCCCATCGCGCCGAAGATCGCGGCGATCTCCTCCATGGTGCGGCTGATCGGGTGGATCGAGCCGCGCGGCTCCGGTCGGGGCGGCAGCGTGATGTCCACCCGTTCGTTGGCCAGGCGGGCATCGAGCGCCGCCGCATCGAGTTCACCGCGGCGTGCCTCGAGCACGGCTTCGAGCTCGGCCTTCAGCCGGTTCAGCGCCGCACCCCGCTCCTTGCGCGCTTCCGGGGCAACACCGCCCAGGCCCTTCAGCAGCTGGGTCAGCCTGCCGTTGCGCCCAAGCGCTGCCACCCGCACCGCGTCCCAGCCCTTCAGGTCGGTGGCGGCGGTGAGCGCGGAGAGCGTTTCGTCGCGCAGCAGAGTCAGATCGTCGGACATCGGATCACTCATGTGGCAAAGAAAAGGGGCCGCCTCGACCCGGCGACCCCCTTCGAACGACGTGGCCCCCGCGTGGGGAGAACTCAGCCGTGGGCAGAAGCCTGGCGGGCAAGCTGGGCCTTCTTCACGATCTCGGCGAAGCTCGCGCTGTCATCGAAGGCGATCGCGGCCAGCACCTTGCGATCGAGATCGAGGCCCGCCTTGCGCAGCCCGTCCATGAACTGGCTGTAGGTCAGGCCGTGCTCGCGCACGGCGGCGTTGATGCGCTGGATCCAAAGGCCGCGGAACTCGCGCTTCTTCACCCGCCGGTCGCGATAGGCATAGCGCAGCGCCTTCTCGACCCGCTCCAGCGCCGGGCGATAGGCATGGCCGGAGCGGCCGACATAGCCCTTGGCGAGTTCCAGGACCTTCTTGTGGCGGGCGTGCTTGGTGACACCCCGCTTGACGCGTGCCATGGCGTGTTCCTTTCAGCGGGGCGGGGTCAGAGGCCGTACGGCGCCCACTGCTTGACGGTGCGGGCGTCCATCGGCGTCAGCACCTGGCTGCCGCGATTCTGCCGCTTCATCTTCTGCGGGCGGTTGATCAGGCCGTGGCGCTTCATGCCGGGTCCGGCCAGCACCTTGCCGGTGCCGGTGATCTTGAAGCGTTTCTTGACGCTGCTTTTCGTCTTCATCTTGGGCATTTTCGCTGTCCTTGGTTCGTGGGGTGCGCGCGGGGCGCACGAAACCCGCGGCCGGGCAATGCCCTGCGCCGGCGCGCGGCAAGAAGAGGAGCGCGTATAGGGCAGCCGCCCGGCCCGCGCAACCCGCAGGTGCTGCGGATCAGCCGTGCCCCTCAGCCGTTCCCCTCAGCCGTTCCTCTCAGCCGTTCCTGGCCAGCCAGTCGCGCCCGGCCGGCGTCAGGCTGACCGGTACGGCACCGGCGCCGGGACAGACGATCAGGCCCTGATCCAGCGCCTCCTCCCACGCCGGCAGGCGCGGGCACGAGGTGCGCCAGACCTCCATGGCATCGGCGTGCGTGCGCGGCCCGGCCGCGACCCACGCCAGCAACTGGGTGACCAGGCTGGCAAGCACCGTGTCCATGGGGCAAGCCTAGACCCGAACGCGCGGTGGCGCGATATGTAGGCTCGTCGATGACCCCGTTCAGGAAAATGCATTTCGGCGGCAACGACTTCGTCGTGCTCGACGGGCGCGCCGGACGGCTGCCGATCAGCCAGGCGCGCGCCGCCGCGATCGCCGACCGGCGCACCGGCGTCGGCTTCGACCAGCTGCTGCTGATCGAGGCGGCGGACGGCGCCGATGCCTATCTGCGCATCCTGAACGCCGACGGCTCGGAGGCGGAAGCCTGCGGCAACGGCACGCGCTGCGTCGCCGGCCTGCTGATGGCCGAATCCGGCCGCGGCCACGCCGTGATCCGCACCCTTGCCGGCGAGCTGATGGCGGAAAGCCGGGGCGACGGCCTGGTCGCGGTCGATATGGGGCCGGTGCGGCTCGGCTGGCGCGACGTGCCCCTGGCACGCGAGCTCGACACGCTGCACCTGCCGCTCGCCCGCGATGGCCTGCCCCAGCCGGTGCACGATCCCGCCGCCTGCAGCATGGGCAACCCGCACGTCACCTTCTTCGTCGATGATGTGAAGAACCTGCCGGTCGAGGCGCTGGGCCACGAGCTGGAACACGACCCGCTGTTCCCGCAACGCGCCAATATCGGGTTCGCGGAAATCCTGGCGCCGCACCGGCTGAAGCTCAGGGTGTGGGAGCGTGGCGCCGGCGAGACCCGCGCCTGCGGCTCCGGCGCCTGTGCCGCGGTGGTGAACGCGGCGCGGCGCAAGCTCACCGCACATGCGGCGGATGTGCTGCTGCCGGGCGGCACGCTGCACATCCACTGGCGGGCCGATGGCCATGTGGTGATGACCGGTCCCTGGATGACCGCGTTCGAGGGGCGGCTCGATCTCGACGCCTATCCGCTGTGACCGGGCAGGACGGAGATCCCGGGCAGGTCAGGAGTTTCGGCTGCCGCCTGAACCTCGCTGAAGGCGCGCGCATCGGCGCGATGCTCCAGGCGGCCGGCGACCGGAACACCCGCGTCGTGAACAGCTGCGCGGTCACCGCCGAGGCCGAGGCAGACGGCCGGCGCGCGGTGCGCGCTGCGGTCGCAATCGGCGCGCCGGTGGTGGTGACCGGCTGCGGCGCAAGCATCGCGCCCGCAGCCTGGGCGGCGCTGCCGGGCGTCGCGCGGATCGTGCCGAACGCGGCCAAGCTCGATCCCGCGAGCTGGGGGGCGCGCGCCCCCTTCGCTGCCGCCCCGCCGCTGCACCGCACCCGCGCCGTGATCGAGGCGCAGGGCGGCTGCGACCATGCCTGTACCTTCTGCGTGATCCCGATCGGCCGCGGCGCCTCGCGCAGCACCAGGCTGGCCGAGGTGATCGCAGGAGCACGGGCCGCGGTCGAGGCGGGCGCCCGCGAGGTGGTGCTTTCGGGCGTCGACCTCACCGCCTGGCGCGAGGACGAGCTGGCGCTGGGCGACCTGGTGCGGACGGTGCTGCGGCGTGTGCCCGACCTGCCGCGGCTCCGGCTGTCGTCGATCGACGTCGCCGAGGTCGATCCGGCCCTGCTCGCCGCGCTGGCGGAGGAACCAAGGCTGATGCCGCACCTGCATCTCTCGCTCCAGGCGGGCGACGACCTGATCCTGAAGCGCATGAAGCGGCGGCATCTTCGCGCCGATGCGCTGGGCTTCGTCGCGGCCGCACGGCGCCGGCGCCCCGACCTGGTGTTCGGCGCCGACCTGATCGCCGGCTTCCCGACCGAGACCGAGGCAGCCTTCGCCGGCACGCTGTCGCTGGTCGAGGAGGCAGGGCTGACCTGGCTGCACGTATTTGCCTATTCGCCGCGGCCGGGGACACCGGCGGCGCGCATGCCGCAGGTTCCCGACGCGGCCCGGCGCGAACGGGCGGCGCGGCTCAGGGCGGCGGGGGCAATGGCGGCACGGCGGTTCGCTGCCACGCAGCTTGGCCGCACCGTGCAGTTCCTTTCGGAAACCCGTGCCGGCCACACCGAGCATTTCGCGCGCCTCGAACTCGCCGGCCCGGCGCCGGCGGCGGGCACGCTGATGGCGGTGCGCGTGACCGGCGTTCGCGACAACGCGACGCTGCTGGGAGAAGCCGCCGCCGGGGGGGCTTGCTGATGGCCCTGTTCGGCAGGTTTTTTCGACGCAAGCCGGCCGAGGCGCCGGAGCGCACGGCTGACCCGCCTGCCCAGCCCCCGCCTGGGCAGCCCGTGCCCGCACCGGCCGCCGAACTCGCCCCGCGGGCCGCGCCCGAGATTCTGCAACTCGAACCGACGCCGGCGCCGGACCTGATCGCCGAGGTCGCCCAGGAACCGCCGGCGCGGCAGGGTCTGTTCGCGCGCCTGCGCCAGGGCCTGTCGCGCACGGCGGAAAAACTCTCGGGCGGCATCGGCCAGCTGTTCACCCGGCGCAAGCTCGACGAGGCGGCGCTCGAGGACCTGTCCGACCTGCTGCTGTCCGCCGACCTGGGCGTGGCGGCGAGCGAGCGCATCATCGCCGGCTTCCGCAGCACGCGCTTCGGCCGCGAGGTCACCGAGCGCGAGGTGCGCGAGGCGCTGGCGGCGGAGATTGCCGAGATCCTGGCGCCGGTCGCGGTGCCGCTGGTGCCGGAGCCGTCGCGCGCGCCCTGGGTGGTGCTGGTGGTCGGCGTGAACGGCACCGGCAAGACCACCACCATCGCCAAACTGGCCGCCCAGTGGGGGGCGCAGGGCCTCTCCTGCATGCTGGCCGCCTGCGACACGTTCCGGGCCGCCGCGGTCGAGCAGCTGAAGGTCTGGGGCGAGCGCACCGGCGCGCCGGTGGTCGCGGGCGCGCCCGGCGCCGATGCCGCCGGCCTTGCCTACGAGGCGCTGGAGACGGCGCAGGCCCAGGGCGCCGACGTGCTGCTGATCGACACCGCAGGCCGGCTGCACAACAAGGCGAACCTGATGGCGGAACTGGCCAAGGTGATCCGCGTGCTGAAGAAGCGCGACGAGACGGCACCGCACGCCGTGCTGCTGGTGCTCGATGCCACCACCGGCCAGAACGCCGTGCAGCAGGCGAAAGTGTTCCGCGAGATCACCAACGTCACCGGCCTCGTCGTGACCAAGCTCGACGGCAGCGCCAAGGGCGGCGTCGTGGTGGCTTTGGCGCAGGAATTCGGGCTGCCGGTGCATGCCGTGGGCGTCGGCGAGAAGGCTCTCGACCTGCGGCCGTTCGAGCCGCGGGCATTCGCACAAAGCCTGGTCGGCGTTGAGGAGATTCCATGACAAGTGTTCTCTGGGCCGAGCATTCGGCGCCCGAACTGCGCGAGGCGGCGGCGCGCGGCGCGATCGTGATCCTGCCGGTGGCGGCGCTGGAGCAGCACGGGCCGCACCTTTCCACCATGGTCGATTTCCGCCTGTGCGGCGAGGTCGCGAAGCGGGGCGCCGAACTGGCCACGGCGCGCGGCAGCGAGGTGCTGGTGCTGCCGCCGGTGTGGTCGGGGATGAGCGATCATCACCTGCCGTTCGGCGGCACGGTGAGCCTGCCCTTCGATGCCTTCCGCGCGGTCATCCTCGGCATCGCGGGAAGCGTCCGCGCCTCCGGCTTCGCGCGGCTGTTCGTGCTGAACGGCCATGGCGGCAACGTCGCGGCACTGTCGGTCATCCTGCAGGAGGCGGCCACGATCGAGGGCCTGCGCTCGGCCGGTGCGACGTACTGGTTGCTGGCGGAATCCGAGGCGCGCGCGATCCTGGAAGACCAGCCCGGCGTGCGCCATGCCTGCGAGGCCGAGACCAGCATGATGCTGGCGGTCGAGCCGGGCCAGGTGCGGCGCGAGCGCCTGGCGGAGGCGTTCGGCGGCGCCCCCGCCACCGTCTCGGCCGGCACCCCCGACCCGGTGATCGTCTGGCGCGATTTCGCGGAACGCTCGACCAGCGGGGTGATCGGCGATGCGCGACGCGCCAGCGCCGGGAAGGGGGAACGGCTGCTCGCGGCCTGTTCGGCGGCGCTGTGCGCGGCGCTGTGCAGCCCGGCCACCTGGACGAAACAGGCGCCGTAGGCGGATCACGAAAAAGACGCGGCGGATTGCCCGGGAACGGGGCCGAGTACCGCTATCGCACGAACACCAGCACCTCGTTCTGGCCGCGCGGGTTGATCGCCGAGGAGAGCGCGATCCGCTCGCTCGGCAGCCCCATCTCGACCATCGCCCGCACCACCGTCTCGGCGTTGCGGCGGGTCTCGTTCACGGCCAGCGCCGTTT
>JADYYZ010000310.1 GCA_020853405.1 Acetobacteraceae bacterium | reverse complement strand
GGGCCGAGATCCTGCGCCTGCGCGCGCAACTGCCCGCGCACGTGCTGCTGGTGCTCGACGGCGCCTATGCCGAGTATGTCGAGCGGGCCGATTATGCCGCGGGCGCGGACCTGGTCGATGCCGGCGACAACACGGTGATGCTGCGCACCTTCAGCAAGATTTTCGGGCTGGGCGGCGCGCGCCTTGGCTGGGCCTATGCGCCCGCCCCCATCGTCGAGCTGCTCAACCGCGTGCGCTCGCCCTTCAATGTCGGGCTGGCCAGCCAGGAAGCCGGGATCGCGGCGCTGGCGGAACCCGGCTGGGTGGAAAAGGGGGTCGCGCACAACCGCCACTGGCGGGCCGAGGTGAGCCGGCGCCTGCGCGAGGCGGGGCTTGGCGTGCCGGAGGGCGAGGGCAATTTCGTGCTGCCCGATTTCGGCACTGCCGGACGAGCCACGGCGGCCGATGCGTTCCTTAGGGCACGCGGCCTGATCGTGCGCGGCATGGCCGGCTACGGGCTTGCCTCGCGGCTGCGGCTTTCCATCGGCACCGCCGAGGAATGCACGCTGCTGTGCGAGGCGCTGGAAGCGTTCGTCGCCGGAAATCCCCGGCCATGACCGAACGCCCGTTCCGGCGCCTTGCCCTGATCGGCGTCGGGCTGATCGGCAGCTCGATCGCGCGTGCCGCGCGCGCCGCCGGGCTTGCGGACGAGATCGTTGCCAATGCCCGCACCGAGACGACGCTTGCCAAGGTGCGGGCGCTCGAACTCGCCGACCGGGCCGAACCCGACCCGGCCAGGGCGGTCGAGGGTGCCGACCTCGTGATCCTGTGCACGCCGGTCGGTGCGCTGGCCGAGGTGGCGGCGCGGATCGCGCCGTGCCTTGCCGCCGGCACGATCCTTTCCGATGTCGGCAGCACCAAGCAGAGCGTGATCCGCGATGTCGAGCCGCTGCTGCCGCAGGGTGTGCATTTCGTGCCTGCCCACCCGGTCGCCGGAACCGAGTTTTCCGGCCCCGAGGCAGGGTTCGCCGAACTGTTCCAGGGCCGCTGGACCATCCTGACCCCGCTTGCCGGCACCGACGAGACGGCAACGGCAAGGGTCGAGCGGTTCTGGCGGGCGATGGGCGCGATGACCGCGCGGATGGAGCCAGGCCATCACGACCGCGTGCTGGCGATCGTGTCGCACCTGCCGCACCTGATCGCCTTTACCATCTGCAACACCGCCGACCACCTGGAGCAGCAGGCGAAGGAGCAGGTGCTCGACTATGCCGCGTCGGGCTTCCGCGACTTCACGCGGATCGCCGCCAGCGACCCGACGATGTGGCGCGACGTGTTCCTGAACAACCGCGAGGCGCTGCTGGAAATGCTCGCCCGCTTCAACGAGGACGTGCAGGCGATGGCGCGCGCGGTGCGTTGGGGCGATGCCGGCTATATCGAGGACTCGATCGCGCGCGGCCGCAGGATCCGCCAGGCCCTGATCGAGAAGAAGCAGGCATAGCGGCTCGCGCCGGCGTCGCCGCCTTCTACAGGTCCGTGCTCTGCGGCAGGATCACGAGGTCACGGATGGTGACGCCGCTCGGCCTCGTCAGCATGAACAGCACGGCCTCGGCCACCTCCTCCGGCCGGATCAGGCCGCCGCGGGCGCGTTCCGCCTCGAGCTTCTCCGGCGGCCAGTCGGCGATCAGCGCCGTCTCCACCGGCCCCGGCAGCACCGCGCCCACGCGCAGGCCATGGCGGATCACCTGGCGGCGCAGCGTGTGCACGAACGCCTGCACCGCGTGCTTCGAGGCAGTATAGACCGGCTCCCACACAACCGGCACGACGCCCGCCACCGAGCTGGTGACGATGATGTCGCCCCTCCCGCGCCCGATCATGTGCGCAAGCACCGCATGGATGCTGCGGAATACCGCGTTGACGTTGAGGTCGAGCATGCGGTCCCAGGCGTCGGGGTCGCCCTCGCTGACCGGGCCACCGACATAGGCACCCGCATTGGCATGGAAGATGTCGAGCTGCCCCGTCCGGTCGAGGATGCGCGCCATCATGGTGGCGACGGAAGCAGGGTCGGTCAGGTCGGTCACCAGCGGGATCGCCGCCGCGCCGTGCGGCGCGCAGACGCTGGCCAGCGCCTCGCCGTTGCGATCGACCAGCACGACCCGCGCGCCGGCGGCGATCAGCCGCCGCGCACAGGCAAGCCCAATCCCTGATGCGGCACCGGTGATCGCGGCGACTTTTCCTGCCAGTTCCTGGGTCACGTCGGTGTCTCCGATCGGGCGCGGCCGCCTGTTTCGCAAAGCGTCTCGCGCGCCTTTCGCGCCGCCGCCTGCAGGCCGGTGAAGGCAGCAAAGCCCCGGTCGTGCAGCCGGGCGAGCACGCCGCCCGCGGGGGCGACGACACTGGCGGAAGGCGCCATTGCGACCATCGCCGCCGACAGGGAGGGGAACGCGCCGGCGGCGGTCGCGCCGAGCATCGCCGCACCGAGCAGCACGGCATCGACATCATCGGCCACCAGCAGGGGCAGGCCGGCGCAGTCGGCCAGCAGCTGCCGGATCAGCGGATGGCGGCCGGCGCCGCCGCTCAACACGATCGCCCCGATCTCGGCACCTCGTGCCCGGCTTGCCTCGAGGATCTGGCGAAGCCCGTAGCCGATGCCGCAAAGCCCCGCGACATAGAGCCCGACCAGGTGGCCGAGGTCGCGCTCCATGCCCAGCCCCGCGATCAGGGCACGCGCCTCGGGGTCGGCATGCGGCGAGCGGTTGCCCAGGAAGTCGGGCACGACGATGAGCCCGCCGGCGCGCTGCGCGGCCTGCGACAGGGCAGGCGCGCCGATCGCTGCCTGCCCGGCCAGCCAGTCCGGCAGGCTGAGCCCGGCGGCTGCGGCACGGCGGGCCGCTTCGGGTGCCGCAGGATGGAAGCCGATCAGCTGGTCGATCGCCGCGCCGGCGCCCGACTGACCGCCTTCGTTCAGCCAGAGACCGGGTACCATCGCCGAGTAGTACGGCCCCCAGATGCCGGGAATGAAGATCGGCGCCTGGCTGCTCGCCATGGT
>JADYYZ010000309.1 GCA_020853405.1 Acetobacteraceae bacterium | reverse complement strand
TCGACGCAGCCCTCGGGGCAATGGGCAAGGCGCTCCATGCGGCCGCGCGCCGTGTCGAAGTGGAACAGGTCGATGCGGCCGAGCGTGCTGCCCTGCTTGGCCACGCGCAGCACCGGACCGGGCGGTGCCGCCGCCTGCGCAGCGGGGGCATCGGCCGCGCACCCGCCGACCAGGCTGGCACCAAGCAGGCTGGCACCAAGCAGGCTGGCACCACGCAGAAGGCCGGGCGCCTTGCCCGGGCCGGATCGCTTCATTCGCATCAGCCTCGCCTCTCCATGACGTGGCGCGAGCCTACCCAGCGCGGCCGCGAATTGCACCCCTCCGGCGGCGGGCGCCGCATGATGCGCACGGCGCCGCAGGGAAGGGTTCTTGCCGCCGCCGCCCTCGCCTAGACTGCGCGGATGCTGCCGATTGCCCGGACCATTCCCCGCGTCGCCCTGGTCACCGGTGCTGCCAGGCGGATCGGTGCGGCGATCGCGGGCGGGCTGGCCGATGCCGGCTTCGACGTCGCGATCAGCTACGCGCACTCGGGCGAGGCGGCTTCGGCGACCGTCGCGCGGCTGCAGGGCTTCGGGCGCAAGGCGGTGGCGCTGCGGGCGGATCTTGCCGGCGAAGCCGGACCGGGCGACCTGCTGGAGCGCGCGGCCGAGGCGCTGGGCCCCGTCGGCGTGCTGGTGAACAATGCCTCCGCCTTCGAGCGCGACGAGTGGCACGACGCGACGCGGGCGAGCTGGGAGCACCATCTCGGCCCCAACCTGCGCGCGCCGTTCGTGCTGACCCAGGCTTTCGCCAGGGCGCTGCCGGCGGCGGCGGAAGGGGTGGTGATCAACATGCTCGACCAGCGCGTCTGGTCGCTGACGCCGCATTTCGTTAGCTACACCGTCAGCAAGGCGGGGCTCTGGACGCTGACCCGAACGATGGCGCTGGCGCTGGCACCGCGCATCCGGGTGAACGCGATCGGGCCGGGCCCGGCGCTGCCCAGCCCACGCCAGACCGAGGCCCAGTTCCGGGCGCAGGCGGCCGCGGTGCCGCTCGGCCGCGGCACCGGCCCCGACGAGATCGCGCGCGCCGCCCTCGCCATCCTGGCGCTGCCGTCGATGACCGGGCAGATGATCGCGCTCGATGGCGGCCAGCACCTGCAATGGGGCGCGGTGCCGCCCGGCCGCGCACCGGTGGAATAGCGACCGACCCAGGAGGTTCTTCTGTCCGACCCGATGACCGACCGCAGGATCGCCGACGCCTCGCGCGGCATGCGGCATGTTTTCGTGCGCGACCTCGTTCTCCAGGCGGTGATCGGCGCGCACGCGCACGAAGGCCACGTGCGCCAGCCGGTGCGGATCAATGTCGATCTGGGCGTCGATGACGACGGGGCATCGCCACGCTCGCGCGCCGCCGTCGGCAGGGATGAACTGTCGCGGGTGGTCGATTACGGAAAGATCGCCGCCGCGGTTCGCGAAATCGTCGCCGAACGCCATGTAAGGCTGGTGGAAACGCTGGCCGAGCGCATCGCCGAGGCAGCACTCGCCGACCCGCGTGTGCGGCTGGTGCGGGTCAGGGTCGAAAAACTTGCGGCGCTGGCCGATGCCGGCTCGGTCGGGGTCGAGATCGAGCGCCGCCGTGGCGCCGGCTGAGGCGCCACCACGGCGAACGCGCCGCACGCCGATGGCGCCGGCCGAAAAAAGTTGTCCACCGCGGCGTCGCCTGCGCGCGGCGCGCGGTGTCTGTCAAGGCAAGGTGCTCGCAATGTTCACGTTCGGTTAAGGCTCACGCGGCTGTGCATAGTGAAATCAATGGTTTGGCTACATCGCCCAATAATTGGGCAAGCCCATGGAGGCCACGGAATCCGTGGCGGCAGGCCGCTGTGGACGGCGCTTTCCCCCAGGCTTATCCACAGCATTCGTGGATTGTTGTGCGCCGCCGGAAGTCACGCCGGCAAAGCGATGGTACCTGAACGGGATGAGCGATCAGCCTGAGAGAAGCTCTAAGGATACGCCGGCGGTTCGCGGGCAGGTTGTTATCCATTCCGCGCTTGCAACCCTGCCATCCGGGCCGGGTGTATATCGGATGCTCGATGCAACCGGCCAGGCGCTCTATGTCGGCAAGGCACGCGCGCTGAAGAAGCGCGTCGCCGCCTACACCCAGCCCGCCCGCCTGCCCGAACGCCTGCGCCGCATGGTCGGCGAAACCGCGAGCCTCGAGGTGGTCTCGACCCACACCGAGGCCGAGGCGCTGCTGCTCGAGGCGAACCTGATCAAGCGGCTGAAGCCGCGCTTCAACATCGTGCTGCGCGACGACAAGTCGTACCCCTGGGTGATGCTGACGCGCGACCACCCGTTCCCGCAGGTCGGCAAGTTCCGCGCCGCGCACGGCCATCCGGGCGATCGCCGCCGCGCCGACTTCTTCGGCCCGTTCGCCTCGGCCTGGGCGGTCAACCAGACGGTGCAGGCGCTGCAACGCGCCTTCCTGCTGCGCACCTGTTCCGACAACGTGTTCGCCAACCGCACGCGGCCCTGCCTGCTCTATCAGATCAGGCGCTGCAGCGCGCCTTGTGTCGGGCGGATCTCCGAACCCGACTACGCTGCCCTGGTCGCCCAGGCACGTGCCTATCTCGCCGGCCATTCGGGCGATGTCCAGAAACAGCTCGCGGCCGAGATGGAGGCCGCGGCCGCCGCGATGGAGTTCGAGCGCGCCGCCACCTTGCGCGACCGCATCCGCGGCCTCACCCACGTGCAGGGCCACGACGTGATCAACCCCGCCGGCATCCGCGAGGCGGACGTGATCGCGCTCCATCAGGCCGCCGGCCAGGCGTGCGTGCAGGTGTTCTTCATCCGGGCCGGCAGCAACTACGGCAACCGCGCCCACTTCCTCGGCCACGCGCGCGACGAGGCGCCCGATGCGGTGATGGCGGCGTTCCTTGCGCAGTTCTACGACGACAAGCCGCCGCCACCGCTGCTGCTGCTTTCGCACCTGCCGGGCGAGCACGAGCTGGTGGCCGAAGCGCTGTCGATCAAGGCGGGCCGCAAGGTCGAGCTGCTGGCGCCGCAGCGCGGCGAGAAGCGGGCGGTGCTGGAGCACGCGGCGCTGAACGCGCGCGAGGCGCTGGAGCGCAGGCTCGCCGAGAATTCAGCGCAGACCCAGCTGCTGGAGGCGGTGGCGCGCCATTTCAACCTGCCGGCCAGGCCCGAGCGGGTCGAGATCTACGACAACAGCCACGTCATGGGCACCAGCCCGTACGGCGTGATGGTGGTTGCCGGGCCGGACGGCTTCGTGAAATCCGCCTACCGCAAGTTCGCGATCAGGGGGCCGATCGCGCCCGGCGATGATTTCGCGATGCTGCGCGAGGTGTTCTCCCGCCGCTTCGGCAGGGCATTGGCCGAGGAGGCGGAACGCGGCCAGCGCGACGCGACGGCCTGGCCCGACCTCGTGCTGATCGATGGCGGCGCCGGCCAGCTCTCGGCCGCGATCGCTGCCCTGGCCGAGCTCGGAATCGACGACCTGCCGCTGGTCGCGATCGCCAAGGGACCGGACCGCAATGCCGGCAACGAGGTGTTCTTCCTGCCGGGCGAGACGCTGCCCAAGCAGCTGCCGCCGCGCGATCCGGCGCTCTATTTCCTGCAGCGGCTGCGCGACGAGGCGCATCGCTTCGCGATCGGCAGCCATCGCCTCGGGCGGGCGCGCGCGATGGTGAAAAGCGCGCTCGATTCCGTGCCCGGCATCGGGCCCGCGCGCAAGAAGGCGCTGCTGCATCATTTCGGCTCGGCCCGCGGCGTGGCACAGGCGGGCCTTGCCGACCTGGAAGCCTGCCCCGGCATCAACACCGCGACCGCGCGGCGCATCTACGCCCACTTCCATCCCGACACGCTGGCCGGCGATCGCCCGGTCGCTTCCGGCGGCGCGTCGGGCTAGGATGGCCCGGCATGCTGACGTCGCTGCCCAACCTGCTGACGCTGTCGCGCATCGGCGCCATCCCGGCGCTGGTGGCGCTGGCCTGGCCGCGGCTGCCGGCGACCGACCTTGCCGCCTGCCTGGTGTTCAGCCTGGCCGCCGCCACCGACTGGCTGGACGGCCACCTGGCGCGCGCCCGCGGCGAGACCAGCCGGCTCGGCCGCATGCTCGACCCGATCGCCGACAAGCTGCTGGTCGGCAGCGCGCTGATGCTGCTGGTCGGCCTCGGGCAGCTCTCGCAGCTCGGGCTGCTGCCGGCGATCGTGATCATGCTGCGCGAGATCCTGGTCTCCGGCCTGCGCGAGTTCCTGGCCGGGCTGGCCGCCGGGCTGCCGGTGACGCGGCTGGCGAAATGGAAGACCGGCTGCCAGATGACCGCGCTCGGCATGCTGCTGGCCGGCGACGGATCGGCCAGCCTGCTCGGCATGAGCTGGCTGCCGGTCGGGATGCTGGGCGAGCTGCTGCTGTGGATCGCCGCCGCGCTGACGCTCGCCACCGGCTGGGACTACCTGCAGGCGGCGCTTGGCCATGCCATGGTCGAGGAGCGCCCGGCAGCACCGCGCCGGCCGCCGCTGGCCGGCAAGACGGCGGTCTAGCGGCATGCTAAGCATGCGCCTCGACCGATTCCCGAAAAGGCATCCCTGCATGCGTCGTTCCCGCGTATCGGTTGCACTGCCGCTGCTGGCGGGCCTCGCCGGCTGCGCGTCCTCCTCCGACAACGTGTTCGGCACCGCCTTCCCGCTCGCGCGCATGGGCCGCCCGGAAGCGCGCCTCGAAACGCCGCCCGGAAGCTTCACCCTCGAGCGGATACTCGGCCGCCCCGACGGGCTGGAGCCGCTGGGGCCCGACACCACGCTGAATCTGGTCGAGGCCGATGGCAGGACACTGCGCGATCTTCTCGATGTGGAGGGGCGGCGCGAGATGCGCGATGTGCAGATCCCGCCCGATGTCGTCGAGCCACCGCCGCAGACGCAGCCGCGGCGCGGCAGCAGCACGCCGCCGCAGGCGAGTGTGCTGCCGGAGGTGAATCAGCGCCCGGTG
>JADYYZ010000308.1 GCA_020853405.1 Acetobacteraceae bacterium | reverse complement strand
CTCCCGCGCTGCCAGCGCCTTGCTGCTGATCGCATTGAACGACAGGCCGGGCGGCAGCATCAGCCCCTTCTGGCTGCCGGCGACCGTCACATCGACGCCCCACGCCTCGTGGCGGTAGTCGATGCTGGCCAGCGAGCTGATGGTATCGACCATCAAGAGCGCCGGATGGCGCGCCGCGTCGATCGCCGCGCGCACCTCCTCGATGCGGCTGGTGCAGCCGGTGCTGGTCTCGTTGTGCACCACGCACACCGCCTTGATCGCGTGCCCGGCATCCTTGGCGAGGCGTTCCAAGATGGCGGCAGCGTCGGCGCCGCGCCGCCAGTCGCCGGGGATGAATTCCGCCTTCAGCCCCAGCCGTTCCGCCATCTCGCGCCACAGGCTGGCGAACCAGCCGGTCTCGCACATCAGCACCCGATCGCCTGGCGAGAGCGTGTTGGCGAGCGCCGCCTCCCAGGCCCCGGTGCCGCTGGCCGGATAGACGATCACCGGCCCGCTGGTCTGGAACACCTGCCGCAGCAGGCCCAGCAGCTCCCCGCCCAGCCGGCCGAACGCGGGGCCGCGATGGTCGATGGTGGGGCTGTCGATCGCCCGCAGCACCCGGTCGGGAACGTTGGTGGGGCCGGGAATCTGCAGGAAGTGGCGTCCGGGTGCTGCCATGGCGTGCGGTTCCTTGGCGCGGGCATCGGTGCGCGGCCAGGGGGGTTCATGGCGCGCGGCGATTTTCGTGGCAAGGTCCCGGCATGCACGCCCCTGCCCTTGTCCGCTCCCGCCGTGTCGGCGATGCCGCCATCGCCGACCGGCTGCGCCGCGAAACCGAAGCCGAGGTACTGTGGAGCGAAGCCGACCGCGGCCGCTACGCCACCGACGCCAGCATTTTTCAGGTCGAGCCGGTGGGCGTGGTGGTGCCCCGCACGCAGCGCGACGTCGCCGCCACCATCGCGATCGCGCGCGAGGAAGGGGTGCCGGTGCTGGCCCGCGGCGGCGGCACCAGCCAGTGCGGCCAGACCGTGAACGCGGCGATCGTGATCGACTGCACGAAGCATCTGCGGCGCCTGATCGGCACCGAGGGCGATACGGTGACGGTCGAGCCCGGCATCGTGCTCGCGCATCTGAACGCGGCGGTGCGCGGCAGCGGAAGATTCTTCCCCGTCGATCCCAGCACGCATCTGCGCTGCACCATCGGCGGCATGGCCGGCAACAACTCCTGCGGTTCGAAATCCATCGTCCATGGGCTGATGGCCGACAACGTCGCGGCGATCGAGGCGATCCTGGCAGACGGCACCGAAGCGCGCTTTGCCGAGAATGCCGACGCCCCGTCGGTGCTGCTGGACCGGCTGCGCGCGATCGGCGCGGCCGAGGCATCCGAGATCGCTGCCCGGTTTCCAAGACAGCTGCGCCGCGTCGGCGGTTATAATCTGGATACGCTGATCCCCGATCGCGCGCGCAACCTCGCCCGGCTGCTGGTCGGCAGCGAGGGCACGCTCGCCTTCTCCAGCCGCCTCACGCTGAAACTCGCGCCGATCAAGCCGCGCAAGGTGCTGGGCATCTGCCAGTTCAGGACCTTCCGCGCCGCGATGGAGGCAGCACGCCATCTGGTGACGCTGAAGCCCGAGGCGGTGGAGCTGGTCGATGCCACGATGATCGCGCTCGGCCGTTCGATCCCGATCTTCGCGGCCACCATCGAGGCCATGGTGAGCGGCGAACCGGCCGCCCTGCTGATCGTGGAATTCCACGGCTTCGAGGATCAGCCGCTGCTGGCGAAGCTCGCGGAGCTCGACGCCATGATGGCCGACCTTGGGCACCCCGATGCGGTCGTGCGGGCGACCGACCCGAAATTCCAGGCCGGCATCGCCGAGGTGCGCGAGGCCGGTCTCAACATCATGATGAGCATGAAGGGCGACGGCAAGCCGGTGTCGTTCATCGAGGATTGCGCCGTCGATCTCGAGCACCTGGCCGACTATACCGAGCGGCTGGAGGCGGTGTTCCGCCGGCACGGCACCTCGGGCACGTGGTACGCCCACGCCTCGGTCGGCTGCCTGCATGTGCGGCCCGTGCTGAACATGAAGGATGCCGCCGATATCCGGAAGATGCGCGCGATCGCCGAGGAGTGCTTCGCGCTGGTGCGCGAATACAAGGGTTCGCACTCCGGTGAGCACGGCGACGGCATCGTGCGGAGCGAGTTCCACGAGGCGATGTTCGGCCCCCGCATCGCCCGCGCCTTCGAGGCGGTGAAGGACGCGTTCGACCCAGGCGGTCTGTTCAATCCCGGGCGGATCGTGCGGCCGCCGCGCATGGATGATCGCAGCCTGTTCCGCTACCACCCCGGCTACGCGCCGATCGCGGGCTTCACGCCCGCACTCGACTGGTCGGCCCATCCCGGCCCGCTCGGCGGCATGCTGGGCGCAGTCGAGATGTGCAACAACAACGGCGCCTGCCGGAAGTTCGACGCCGACGTGATGTGCCCGAGCTACCGGGCCACGCGCGACGAGGCGCACCTGACGCGGGGGCGTGCGAACACACTGCGCCTCGCGCTCTCGGGCCAGCTCGGCCCCGATGCCATGGCCTCCGATGCACTGGCCGAGGCGATGCAACTCTGCGTCAGCTGCAAGGGCTGCCGGCGCGAATGCCCCACCGGAATCGACATGGCGAAGATGAAGATCGAGGTGCTGCACGCGCGCGCCCGACGCCACGGTATCGGGCTGCGCGAACGGATGATCGGCGCCCTGCCGTCGCTGGCACCATGGCTTTCCCGCCTCGGCCCGGTGCTGGAACTGCCGGCGGCCGCACGGCTTGCGCAGAAATGGCTGGGCTTTGCCGAGGGCCGGTCCCTGCCGCGCTGGAGCCGGAATCCGTTCCACGACCGGGAAGCCGAGCACGCGGGCGCGGGCGTGATCCTGTTCGCCGACAGTTTCAACCGCTGGTTCGAGCCGGAGAATCTCCGCGCCGCCATGCGCGTGCTGGGCGCCGGCGGCTTTCGTGTGCGCGCTGCCGCCTCGGATGCGATACGGCCGCTCTGCTGCGGGCGCACCTGGCTCGCCGCCGGCCAGGTCGGGCGCGCACGCGCCGAGGCGCGCCGCACGCTTGCCGCCCTCGCCGTCTCCGACGAGCCGGTGATCGGGCTCGAACCATCCTGCGTGATGACCCTGCGCGACGAGTTCCTCTCGCTGCTGCCGGGCGAGGAATCACGCCATCTCGCCGGCCGCGCGCTGCTGCTGAGCGAGTTCCTGGTGCGCGAGGCGAAGGCAGGACGGCCGGTGCCGGCGATGCGGCCGATGGCGATCACCGCGCACATCCACGGCCACTGCCACCAGAAGGCGTTCGGCGCCTTCCCGTCCGCCGTTGACGCGCTCCGCGCGATCCCCGGCCTGCGCGTGAACCCGATCGCGGCCTCGTGCTGCGGCATGGCGGGCGCGTTCGGATACCAGGCGGAAACCGCCGAGATCTCGCGCGCGATGGCGGAACTCGCGCTGCTTCCGGCGGTGCGTGCGGCGGCGGATGGCGACATCATCGTCGCCGACGGCACCTCCTGCCGCCACCAGATTGCCGACCTCGCGGGGCGCGAGGCGGTGCACAGCGTACGCGTGATGGAGCAGACTCTCGCATGACGACCGCAAACGACATCCTGGAATTCTGGTTCGCCGACGGGCCGGACAGCTGGCGCAAGGCGTGGTTCCACCGCGACGATGCCTTCGATGCCGCGATCCGCGGCCGCTTCGCTGCCACGCTCGACCAGGCAGCAGCCGGCACGCACGGCGACTGGGCCGGCACGCCTTCGGGGCGGCTTGCGCTGCTGATCCTGTTCGACCAGTTCCCGCGCAACCTGTTCCGCGGCAGCCCCCGCGCCTTCGCGACCGACGCGCGGGCGAGGGCGCTGGCGCGCGAGGCGGTGGCCGCGGCCGAGGACCTTTCCCTGACGCCCGTGCAGCGCGCGTTCGTCTATCTTCCTTTTGAGCATTCCGAGGCGATGGAGGACCAGGACCGCGCGGTTGCCCTGTTCGAGGGGCTGCGCGACATCCCGGCCATGGCGGCACCGGGCGGCTCGATCGACTACGCCTGGCGCCATCGCGCCGTGATCGGGCAGTTCGGCCGCTTTCCCCACCGCAACGTCGCGCTGGGTCGCGACAGCACCGCTGCCGAACGCGCCTGGCTCGCCGCCGGCGGCGGCTTCTAGGCGGCGCGGCCCGGTGCGCCTAGGCTCGGCGCGATGGACACGATAAGGGACTGGCCCGCAGATATCTTCGCGGCGCTGAAGGCGGCCGATATCCGCCAGGTCGCCTACGTTCCCGATGCCGGGCACGGCGCGCTGATCCGCATGTGCCACGCCGACCCGGCGATCTCGGCGCTGCCGCTGACCACCGAGGAAGAGGGCATCGGGCTTGCCACCGGGGCCTGGCTCGGCGGGGTGCGCGCCTGCCTGCTGATGCAGTCGAGCGGTGTCGGCAACTGCATCAACATGCTGAGCCTCGCTGCCAACTGCCGCTCGCCGCTGCTGCTGCTGGTCACCATGCGCGGCGACCTGGGCGAGACCAATCCCTGGCAGATTCCCATGGGCCAGGCGGTGGCGGATGTGCTGCGGGCGATGGGCGTGGTGGTGCACGAGATCGACCGCGCGGAACAGGCGGCAGGCGTGGTCGCCTATGCCGCGCAGATGGCGTTCGATGCCAACGCGATGGTTGCGGTGCTGATCCGCCAGGCCCTGATCGGGGCGAAGCGGTTCGTGGCGGCGGCAGGCTGATCGCGGCGGCGGGCAGGCGGCAGCGGGGCGCCAGGGCCGCGCGATCCGCTTGAAGTGCGCGCCGCTGTTTCGCTAGCGTGGTATGATCCGGTTCCCGCCGATGATGGAGCGCGGCAGAATGCTGCCATCGAAGCCATCGCGCCGAACGCTGCTGGGCGCTGCCACGCTGGCGGCCGCGGGCCAGATGGTTTGCCGGGCAGCGGCCCAGGGCGTGCAGCCCGGGGTCGCCGAACCGGTCGACCTCGAGCTCCAGCTCGCGCTCGACGTGTCGCGAAGCATGGACCCCTATGAGCAGGAGCTGCAGTTCAAGGGCTATGCCGGCGCCCTGATGGACCCGCGCATCCATGAGGCGATCGGTTCGGGGGCGGTCGGCGCGATCGCGGTGATGATCTTCATCTGGTCCGACTACCACATCCAGGAGACGCTGATCGGGTGGACACGGCTGGCCACCGCCGACGACTGCAACGCCTTTGCCCAGGCCGTGCTGGAAGCGCCGCGGCGCATCTACCTCTACACCTCGATCTCGGGCGCGATCGACTACGCGATGCGCCAGTGGGGCACGCATTTCGAGGGCACGCGCCGGGTGATCGACATCTCCGGCGACGGCGTGAACAACTCCGGCCGGCCGGTCGCCGCGGCCCGCGACGAGGCGCTCGCCCAGGGCATCGTGATCAACGGCCTGCCGGTGATCAACGACCGCCCCGACCCGTTCCCGATGCGCCAGCCGCCGCTCGACGACTATTATCGCGAACAGGTGATCGGCGGCCCCGGTTCCTTCGTCGAGGTCGCCACCGGCTTCGAGGCGTTCGACGCCGCGGTGCGGCGCAAGCTGCTGCGCGAGATCGCCGGCCTGCCGGGGCAGCATCCCGCCATCGGCTGAGCCGGCTTTTCGCTACCACTCCATGTGGTTCTTGTGCCGGTCCGGCGCCCTGATCCGCCGGCCCGTCTCCAGCCATTCCTGCACGGCCATGTAGCGCGGCGCGAGGAACGCATAGGCCTCGTCGATCGCACCGCGCAGCCCGGCAGGGGCGGCGGGGTCGATCGCCATCCAGCGCGACAGGATGGGTTCGAAGGCATGCCATGACCGGTGCAGGAAATCGCGCGTCGAGCGGATGAAGGCGCGCTGCGCCGGCAAGCTGCCGAGTGAGGCGATCACCCCCGCCGTCTGCGCATCGATCTCGTCGAAGCGGACGCGCGTGCGTTCCAGCGCCACCGCCAGCAGCCGACCCACCTGCGCCACGGTCTCGCTGCGATTGCGGTCGGCGCGCAGCTGCGGCAGCACCGCCTGCAGCACGTTCTGCATGCGGATCATGCCGACGATCAGGTGCTCGCGCAGGAACTCGATGTGGGCCAGTTCACGTGCCAGTTCCTCGACCAGCGCGACTGCCTCCTCGGGCCGGGCGAGGTTCAACGCCGCCGCCGCCGCGCGGAAGGCATCGGTCAGCACCGCGTCGTTTCCGTGCGGGCCGACGCCGGCGGGCCGTGCCGCCGTGCCTTGGGGCGGCGGCGATGCTGCCTCGGCGCCGGTCGTATGCCAGGCCACGAGCGCGTTCTTCAGGCGCGCCGATGCCAGCTCGAAATGACGCTGGTCCGGCTGCCACGAGGCATCGCCGCTCAGAACCTCGGGCGGGAAGCGGTCGCCGATGCGCAGCACGCCGACGAAATCCAGCGCCTCGCAGATCATGCCCAGCACGATGCCGTCGGGGCTGTCGTCGGCGATCGCGAACTCGCGCTGGATGCCGCGCAGCGGCAGTGACGCGGGGGCATCGGACAGCTGCACCATCAGCACCGGCATGCCATCGCCGGCGGCGCGCTGGAAATGCGCATCGGGAAACCGCCGGAAGATGCCGTGCGCAAGCGTCACCGCGGTGGGGCGGCGATCGGTATCGTCATCCCAGGGGTCTGCCGGCGATGCCGCGGTCATTTCCGTCTCGTGGCGCAAATGGGCAGCGGACAGACTAGAAGGAATGGGTTGAACCAGGGTAAATTCCGGCGCACGGTCGAATGTCTTTACTATATCTTTACCGACTATAACCAAGAATACATTCGTAATCTCATAGACAGATACAATATCTCTGTAGACAAGATCAGCCACGGCAATTAGGATCGGGCCGGAGGTTGAACGCATCCATGTCGCTCCTGGCCGGGCCGGAACCCGGGATAACCGCAAGCTCTGCCGACACGATCGCGGCCCCGCCCCCGCGGCGGGTGGTGGTGGTGGCCGGCCTTGGCACGACCCATGGCTCGACCTCGCGTCTGGCCACCGGGCTTGGGGTGCTGATCGACAAGGCGCTGCCGGCCAACCAGCGTGCCGCGGTGCGGCTCGCCGACGCCGCCGATCCTGCCGCCGGCGATCTCACCGTCGATGCCGACCTGGTGGTGATCGGCCCTGGCGTCGATGCCCGCGCCTGGCTTGCCGCCGCCCGCCGCGATTCGCCCAAGGGGCGGCGCATCCTGCTTGCCGACCCACGCGATACCGGGGCTGCCCGCCTTGCGCGCCGCAACGGTGCCAGCCTGGTCAGCCTGGTCAGCCGGGGCGGCGACGGCGCGGCGCCGCTTGCCGAACTCGCCGGCCACTGCATCGCCGAGCTCGGCACGCCGACGGCGCCGCGCCGGCGCCGCGGGCCGGAGCCGGGCAGCCGCACCGCCGAACAGCGGCGCCGCGCCGCCGACCTTGCCCGCGCGCTCCGCTGCGGCGAGCTCGCGCTGCACTACCAGCCCTGGGTCGATCTGCGCTCCGGCCGCATCCTGGGGGTCGAGGCGCTGGCCCGCTGGCCGCATCCGGCGCTGGGCAACATCCCGCCCAACGATTTCATCCCGGTCGCCGAGAAATCAGGGCTGATCCTGGAACTCGGCGCCTGGGCGCTGCGCGAGGCCACCTGTGAGGCAGCGCGCTGGCCCAATCGCTCGCTCAGGGTCGCCGTCAATGTCTCGCCACACCAGGTCGAGGCCGGGGTGGTCGCGAACCAGGTGCGCGATGCGCTCCGGGTTTCCGGGCTGGAGCCGCAGCGCCTGACGATCGAGATCACCGAAGGCGCGGTGATCGCCACCACCGAGGCAACGATCGCGGCGCTGAAGCAGGTGCGTGCGCTTGGCGTTGCCATCGCGCTCGATGATTTCGGCACCGGCTATGCCAGTCTTGCCGCCGCCCGCCGCCTGCCCGTCACCACGCTCAAGGTCGATCGCAGTTTCGTCGCCGGACTCGGCACCGACCCCGAGGACCTCGCGGTGGTGCGCACGATCGCCGACCTCGCCCGCTCGCTTGGCCTGCTGGTCGTGGCCGAGGGTGTCGAGACCGACACCCAGCGGGTGAACCTGCTGGGACTCGGCATCACCGAGGGCCAGGGCTGGCTGTTCGGTCGCCCGGCGCCACCGGCGGCGCTGGGCCGGCATTTCAACAGCTGAGCTCGCGACTCCGCAACGAGCTTGCCCGATCGCGCATCCGCCGGCACAGCTTGCGGCATGGATGCCTGCCCCGCCCCGCCCGATCCCGCGCTTCGCACCCTTCTGGATGCGATCTGGCAGCGCCTGGCCCGCGCAACGCACGACCGGGCCGCCGGCTGGCGGCACCCGGCGCTGGCAAGCGTCGATGAAACCGGCGCGCCGCGCGTGCGGACGCTGGTGTTGCGCGGCGCCGACCCTGCCGCTCCGGCGCTCGTGCTCCACACCGACGCACGCAGCGCCAAGGCGGCCGAGATCGCGCATCAGGCGCGGGTGGCGCTGGTGTTCTGGGACCCTGCCATCGGCACCCAGCTGCGGATCGAGGGCGAGGCAGCGATCATCGCCGACCCCGCCACGTTCGCCACCCTGCCGCCGCCCGCGCGCCGCCTCTATGCGGTCGATCCCGCGCCCGGCACGCCGATCGAGGCGCCAGGCGCATTCGGCGAGACCGACCCGGCGCGCTGCTTCCGGGTGCTCCGCGTGGTGCCGCGGCGGCTGGAGTGGCTCGACATCAGCCTGCCGCACCGGCGCGCGCGGTTCGATCTCGCCGGCGGCCGGGCCTGCTGGCTGGTGCCGTGAGCGAACCGCAGCGTCGCCACAGCGAAGGACCTCGCCCCATGACCGTTCGCACCGGCACGCGGGCAGCGATCGCCAGCACGCTCGGCGATGTCGCCCGGCTCGCGCTGCCATGGTGGACCAGCGAGGAGCGGCTCAAGGCCTGGGCGCTGCTTGGTATCGTGGTCGGGCTGACGCTTGCGCTGGTCGGCATGGATGTCGCGTTCAGTTTCTGGCAGGCGCGCTTCTACAACGCGCTGCAGGAGCGCGACTGGCAGCGCTTCCTGCACGAACTCGGCTTCTTCTGCGTGCTGGCGGCGATCTACATCGCGGTCGCGGTCTATCAGCTCTATCTCCAGCAGGCGCTGCAGATCCTGTGGCGACGATGGCTGACGGAGCGGATGCTGACCGACTGGCTCGCCGACTTCGCCTATTATCGCATCCACCTGGCCGACCCCGGCACCGACAACCCCGACCAGCGCATCGCCGAGGATCTGCGCCTGTTCGTCGACAGCACGTTGTCGCTCGGGCTCGGGCTGATCAACGCGATCGTCACGCTGTTCTCCTTCCTGTTCGTGCTGTGGGAGCTTTCCGGCCCGATCACCGTCCTTGGCGTCACGATTCCCGGCTACATGGTCTGGGTCGCGCTGGTCTATGCCGGGCTCGGCACCTGGATCACCCACCTGGTCGGCCGCGCGCTGATCGCGCTGAACTTCGAGCAGCAACGGCTCGAGGCGGATTTCCGCTACCGCCTGGTGCGCGTGCGCGAGAATGTCGAAGGCATCGCCTTCTATCGCGGCGAGGCCGACGAGAAGTCCGCCCTGGTCCAGACCTACATGCAGCTGATGGCGAACTGGTGGGCGATCGCCGGGCGCACCAAGACGCTGACCTGGTTCACTGCGTTCTATGGCCAGCTCGCGTCCGTCTTTCCGGTGATCGTCGTCGCGCCACGCTATTTCGCCGGCGCGATGCAGATCGGCGACCTGTTCCAGACCGCCACCGCCTTCGGCCAGGTGCGCGCGAGTCTCTCCTGGGTGATCACCAGCTACCAGGCGATCTCGGGATGGAAGGCGACGGTCGATCGCCTGGCCGGCTTCGATCACGCGGTCGCGCGCGCCCGTGCCGCCATGCGCGCGGGCGAGGGCGTGCGCATGGCGGCCGGCACCGCGCCGGAACTGCGGGGCGCGCATCTCAACGTGCGCCTGCCCGACCAGGTGCCGCTGATCGAGGATGCCACCATCACCGTCGCCCCCGGCGAGGCGGTGCTGCTTGCCGGCCCTTCTGGGTCGGGCAAGACCACGCTCTTGCGGGCGCTTGCCGGCATCTGGCCGTTCGGCGGCGGCACCGTCGAGGTGCCGGAGGGCAGGCGCGCGCTGTTCCTGCCGCAGCGCCCCTACATCCCGCTCGGCACGCTGCGCGCGGCCATCGCCTATCCCGACAACGTTCTCGGCCACGGCGATGACGCCGTCATCGCGGCGATGCAGGCGGCCGGGCTCGACCAGTTCGTGCCGCTGCTGGACCAGGCGAACGACTGGGCACGGCGGCTTTCGGGAGGCGAGCAGCAGCGCCTCGGGTTCGCGCGCGCGTTCCTGATCCGCCCCGACTTCGTGGTGCTCGACGAGGCGACCGCGAGCCTCGATCCCGCCAGCGAGGCGTTGCTCTATCGCCGCCTGCGCGAGCGCCTGCCGCGGGCCGGCATTCTTTCGGTCGCGCACGGCGAGAGCGTCGTGCCGTTCCACGACCGCCGTGTCGAGCTGGTACGCCCGCCGGGCGCGGCGGGGCATCTGCTGGCCGCCTGATCCGCCACGGCGGGATCCGCCATGGCGATCGCACCAGCACGCCGCCCGCGCCGCGTCCGCGCGACCCGGGCGTCATGCCCAGGCCGTCATCCCCAGGCGGTCATGCCCAGACCGTCATGCCCAGACCATCATGCCCAGACCGTCAGGCGCCCGGGGCGATCAGCCTTCGGAACCTTCGCCCGCGGCGGTGCTGTTGAGCTGGATGTAGTTCTGCAGCCCGACGCGGGCGATCAGCTCGAACTGGGTCTCGACGAAGTCGACATGGTGCTCCTCGTCGACCAGGATCTTCGCGAACAGGTCGCGCGAGGGGAAGTCACGCACCGCTTCGCAATGCGCGATCGCCTCGCGCAGGTCGGCGATCGCCTTCTCCTCGAGCTTGACGTCGCAGCGCAGGATCTCCTCGACGCTCTCGCCGATCAGCAGCTTGTTCAGTTTCTGCAGGTTCGGCACGCCTTCGAGGAACAGGATGCGCTTGATCAGCACGTCGGCGTGCTGCATCTCCTCCATGCTTTCCTTGTACTCATAGGCGCCGAGCCTGGTGACGCCCCAGTTCTCCAGCATCCGCGCATGCACGAAATACTGGTTGATCGCCGTGAGCTCGTTGGTGAGCGCGGTGTTGAGATACTGGATGACCTTGGGATCGCCCTTCATCGCCTGCTCCTTCGTTCCGTTCCCGCCCTTGGGCGGTTCTCACAGGAGCTGAAGCCGCTCGATCCCTTGGCTCCGAGCGTCCTCACGCATCCGGCTCGTTCCAGCCCTATGCGATCTGCCTTCGGCACGCAACCGCGAGCGCCACCGGGAAGGTGCCGGGCGGCGGCTACTCGGCGGCGGCTACTCGGCGGCGGCTACTCGGCGGCGGCCAGCGCCGGCGGGCGGGGCGGCGTGCGCAGGATGTCACGCATCTCGCGCGCGCATTTGCCGCAATCGACCCGGCAGCCGCATTCCCGATAGACCTGCGAGACGCGCTCGGCGCCACGGGCGGCGGCATCGCGCACATCACGGTCGGTCAGTGCGTTGCAGAGGCAGACGATCATCGGCCTGACGAGCCTCCACGTCCCGGGGGCAGCCGGGAGAGAAGTGCGAACGGCTCGCATCTAGCG